>NZ_JASSVO010000026.1:0-40798 GCF_030541085.1 Marinobacter sp. ST-43 | reverse complement strand
GGGTCATGGCGGCATCTCCTCTTTGAAAAGCCCACTTGGGCCATTCAAAAGTATCCTCCAATCACCTCCATTCCGGGGAGATTCTCAGTATCACCGCTACCGCGGAGCGGTTTAGTTCAACGCTGATGGTAACCGGCGCCGGAGCGCAGCGGAGGGAACCAAAAGCGGTACGCTTTTGGCGTCCGGTTGACCGCCTTGTTAATGGCCGTTCACCACCGTGGTTGAGCCAAAACCAAGTGCCGCATACCCTCTCCCGGACAGATTGCACCAATTCGACGGATGGCGAAAGGAACCAGAACGCAAAAGCTGCCAGCCCGATAACCGTTTGAGACGGACGGCCCCATGACTGGGGCACGCCATGAATACCAACACCGCTGACCACTTTGGCAACCAAACCAGACGGCGAACTTTCCGGCCTTGGCCATCACCAAAGTGAGCTGGCACTGCAACCAATCCCGATGCCAAGGCCTTTGCACGGCACCAGCCAAAAACCTACAAGTGCCTGGCCATTAACGCTTTTGTTCAGCGGTGCCCTTGCAGCGCAGCGAAAAGGGCATCCGGTGGAGGGCCGGCAGGCCCGAAACGTACTGGAACTAATGGTTAAATTTATTCCAAGGTTACGCCACAGCCTGGGCAGCGCACTTTGTCAGACCTTTTGAGGTCGAATACTGTCAGTCCGCCCATTTGCAGTGCAGACCCACATGCAGGGCAACGCCAAAAAATTCTTTTTAGAACATAGATTATTGCGACCACAGCAATGAGGAGACCGAATTCCGGCAACCCAAGTTCTGCATCCCTATCGGGATTAATGACACCCAAAATGAAAAAGCTGGCTAGAGCAACCAATACGGAGCTTAGACTAAATGCCCTGCGACGAGTCCGGAATTTTCGGGATAGCTCATCAGCGAAGTACACGGTTGCTCACCTCAATTTAACGCTGAATGTTAAGCGGCGCCTGCGGAGCGCAGCGTAGTAGGCGTCCGGCGGACGGCCGCCAGGCCGGTAGCGAACTTGAACGATTGGTTATACATAAGGCTACCACCCCCACCAATGCCAAACCTTGGCTATACCGCGCCAGACACCCCCGAGAATAGACGGAAACAGTTTCGGGAGCAGCAACGCCAACACAGCAAAAACCAAGATACAGGAAATGAGGTAACGACTGCTGAGAAAGCCGTCCCAGTAGACGGCCAATTCCAAATTGACCCAGAGCCAAACGAATACTGCCGTTGGGATAGAGAAAAATAGCGATGCAAAAAGGCTGATCAACCTTGTTTCAATCGGCCCACCTTGGCCACGATTCCTTGCCATGATCTATGAACATTCCTTGTGTATAACGCCCGCCATCACCGGTGGCAAAACAGGAGCGAAGCGGAGGATTTGGCATCCGGTGCATGGCCTGGTTATGCCTTTTTTCGGGTAACTATGAAATACATAATCGAACCCGTTTTCTTGCTGTAGTGAGCCGATATTAGCTTATCCCCCAAATCCCAACGGTCATGATTCGGATTAGGGAATGTAACATCAACTTCACCCTGCCCAATCTTCCATGTCCTTTCTGGAGCAGCTTTGTTGATAAGGTCTGCTCGTGAGTCCGAAAAGCTGAAGCCCAACGGAACCTCACCTGGGTATTTCTCATGCTCATCCTTGCCTTGTGCATACAGGAATATGGTTTGGCAATTTCTGAGATGTTTGGTCTTTCCACCCTGTGGGCCATCATCTGGCTCAAATAACAGATCTACACCATCGCTCTTTGATTCGACGTATTGGCGCCCATAGTCCGGATCGCCAACTTTAAAAGACGGATGCTTTTCCAAGAACGAATGTACTTCCTGGGAATCAATGTTCTTTCCAAAAAGCTCGAAAAGCTCAGACGTATCCATTTAGCTCAGAACTCTCCATAGGGCATAACGCTAAGGTAACCGGCGCCGGAGCGCAGCGGAGGGAACCAAAAGCGGTACGCTTTTGGCGTCCGGTTGACCGCCTGGTTAATGGCCGTTCACCACCGTGGTTAAGTCTGGAATCAAAGGCCGCATGCCTTCTCCCGGACAATTTGCACCAACTCGACGAATGACGAAAGAAACCAGAACGCAAAGGCTACCGGCCCGATTACCGTTTAAGACGGACGGCCCCACGACTGGGGCACACCATGAATACCAACACCGCTGACCATTGTGGCAACCAAACCAGACAGCGAATTTTCCGGCCTTGGCGATCACCAGAGTGAGCGGGCTTGCAACCAATCCCGGTGCCAAGGCCTTTGCACCCCACCTGCTAAAAACTCACGAATGCCGGGCCAATAACGCTTTTGTTCAGCGGCGACCTTTTTGCAGCGAAGCGGAGAAAAGGGCGTCCGGTGGAGGGCCTTCAGGCCCGGAACAAACTGCAACAACTGGTTAGAGACTTGTACAGTCAAGGATCGAATCGGCCGCTAACCAGTGGTACTCGAACGCAGGCAACTCTTTTGCTTGATCGAGTCTGAGCGGCGTCTGCCTCTTTGCGGCTTTGATGCAGCCCCTGGCTCAACGTATAGGTATCTGCATACTCAAGGACATTAACAAAAATGCTCTCATCTGGATCAAGCTGGCCATCACGAAATTCAACACGCAAGCAGGATATCCGATCGGTTCTCTGCTTCGCGGCTACATCTGCTTCTGCGCGAGTAGCATGGTAATGGCTTATTGTGTATCCGCCTGTATGTTTGTAGATGTTCAGGTAAAAGTACTTTGGTCCAGTCATGACTGTCCTCCAATGAATTTACCTCTAACGCCAGCCAGCATGCGCGGCTACGGAATGGAGGCGAAGCCGCAATGTAGTAGGCGTCGCCGTGACTGGTCTTGTTATGAAATATCTGGACCGCCGCCGATCCATATCCAAAGAATGACTAGCAGTAAAGTACCTATCACGACAATGTAAGATGAGAAACTCAACGCATGCGAAAGGATTATCGAAGCTTGCGTTTTCCACCACTCGCCGCCCTTAATGTCATAGTTTTCAGGCATTTCAAGCTTAGCTCTAAAGTAGTCTGCCCTAAAATCACTGTTCGAATGCGTTTCAAAAAGTTTGAGAACCGAGTGGTACTCATTCCTCAATTTATCATATGCCTCAGCATCGAAACTCTGGCCAAGATGTGGGTAAATTTTTTGCTTTAGCTCACCCAACTTTGCAGCACACGAATACATTTTCTCCGACAGATTCGAGTAATCGTTTCGCTCTATCAGTAGAGAATAAACCAGTACTGCAATGGCAGAAAACACCTGAACGAGAGCAACCAAATCGCTACTGATATTTCTCCCCAACTCGTAAGCTTGCATGAGAGATATCAATATCAAACCCAGTGATATGATGACTACCGTATGCGTTGATAATTTACTATGTAGCTTTAAACGCCTCGATGCATGGAACCGCGTTTTCGACGTAGCATCCACCTTCTTATAGAGGTTTCCGAAACTGTCCTCTTTTTTCAAACTTTACTCCCAATCAGTATTCATAACGCCTGCAGCATGCGCGCCCTTGAAATGGAGCCGAAGGCGCAATGTAAAGGGCGTCGCCGTGCCTGCATTGGTTAGCACTTGTTGACGACTACGTATATGCTGGTAATATACTTTTATGATCAATTGGGCACAAGTTACTGGCTTTGACTGGGACGAAGGCAACTCCCGCAAGAACGCGGAGAAACACGGCGTAAACCAGTCCGAAGCGGAAGAAATTTTCTTTAACGAGCCGCTTCTGGTGCTGGATGACTCCAAGCACAGCCAGACTGAGGCCCGTTTTCATGCCCTTGGTGTAACGGATGATGAGAGACTGCTCCACATTACGTTCACACTAAGGCAGAACGGTACGCTGATCAGAGTGATTTCCGCTCGCGACATGCACCGTAAAGAGAGGGCTGTTTATGAGCAAGCTAAAAAAGATGCCTGAATTTAAAACTGAAGCAGAAGAGCGAGAGTTCTGGGAAACCCACGACTCCACAGATTACCTGGATTGGAGTCAGGTCAAGCCGGCATCGTTCCCGAAGCTTAAACCCTCAACCAAGACGATCTCACTCCGGTTGCCGGAAACCTTGCTTGATCGGATCAAAATCGAAGCCAACAAGCGGGACATGCCTTATCAATCACTAATCAAGGCTTGGCTTGCGGACGACGTGAACGACAGCCGTCGGACCTGAGGTGCTAACGCTGAGCTTAGCGGTGCCCTGACAAGGGCATCCGGTGGACGGCCCTTGGGCCGGGAACGTACTACAGCGACTGGTTAGTTGGGGGCATCAATAAAGCCCAATCCCTGGCAACCAACATCGCAGCCTACACCGCTGCCCTTGCACCCAAATTCGCCGGTGCATCATTATTGAAACCACCGCCAACGATGCGGTGGATGAACCTGAACATCAGAGTAGCAAGTAAGCAAGGAACCGTTTACCGGCGGACAGCCCCACACGGCCAACGCCAAATTTTAAACCACTACCGATAGCCAGTTGGGCTGCCAGCAAGGCGACAATTTATCGGGCCTTGGCAGAGCAATAAACCGTCCGGCTTTACTGCCAGCTTTCGGCCAAGGCCTTAGAACCCAGCCACCCACAAGGGACAATGCACTACCAACTAACGCCGGCCAGCATGCGCGGCTACGGAATGGAGGCGAAGCCGCAATGTAGTAGACGTCGCCGTGCCTGGCTTTGTTAGATTGTTTTGCCTACTCGCAGGGGTATGCATCCATGAATGCAGCAATAGCAAGTACCCCTTCGTGTTGATGCAGTGCCTGGGGATTATCCTTCAGATACTTAACAACTATCCGTGTCGCTTGGCCATTGTTTATGCCATCCTCAGGTCCGCAGAAAAGAGCCTCTTCAGACAATCTAACTTCATAGACCGAATTCAAATTCGTGATTCCTTGCATCATTCCGAGGCAAAAACCGATCGACCCAAAGTCTGGATTTTGAGGAGGATTATCCATAAATTGGACCGCTTTATTGCACTTTTGAAGAAGCTCGTTGCCATCTGCATTAGCTTGGGCCGTGAAAACCAAGGGTAGGACTAACGCCCAAAGCAACATTCTTTTGTAATTCATCAAAAAAGTCCGTCTTTTAAATAATTGGAACCTTCAACCAGATTTGACCTCAACTTACCGAGCTTTGCAGTTGTTGCCTTCCCAGCGCCAAGTAACAATCCGCTTGGAATCATTGACCTCAAAGTATGTTCTGCACCAAAAATTTAGGGTTTGGCCACCAGTTGTGGTTGAGTTTCCATAGACAGTATTGCCAATAACGTTATAAGTCGTGTTGGTTTGAGTCGGCATCGTATAACTACCGGAACTCCCGTAAACATATACAATGTTTCCATTCGGTGCTTCGAAAGAGCTCTGAGGATAGCCCCAAGAGCTGACGAGCCGGTTTGCATCTGCGCCAACCCAACTATCTAATATTTTTTCATAATTGGCCGTTGTAGCGCAGCCTGTCACCATACTGAGCACCAAAATAGCCAAAAACACTTTGATTTTCATAGGTTCTCCTCAAAATCTAACGCTGAAGCGCACCGGTGCCTTTGTCGCAGCGCAGCGGAGACAAAGGCATCCGAGTGACGCGCCTGGTTAAATTACTACCGCTCACCTTCAAGGCCATGCCATACCCGGAGAATGATGATGGCACTGGGATGGAGCGAATATCGAACGACATATTTCCCGAAGACCATATCTCGAACAGAGTCAGGCACCGGTGCCATTTCAACTGGTGTGCCCATCTTGGGAAAATCAGGAAGCAATTCGATTTTGCCAACCAGTTCGGTGGCGATCCGGGCTGCCGCCGAAGGATTGTGGACTGCAATGAACTCCCTGAGGCGCTGTAAATCTTCAATGGCTTCGTCCGTGTAAACCAGTTTCACTTACCTGACCTCGGTGCATCCTGCTCGTTGTCGGTTCCCCAACTATTAAGCCAGCTGTGAACCTCGCGGGCATCAACAACCTTGCCTTGTGCAGCGGACTCCATTGCTTCTAAGGTCTGTTTCCAGCGCTCTTGCTCCAGCTGCTGCTTTTCTATGTACTCCGATAATGCTTGGTTAATTACCCAACCTTTGCTCCGGTGCAACCTGCCAGCAATTGCTTCCAGGTGCTGTTCAACTTCTGCTTGAAGGCGAACCGTGGTGACGCTCATGACTATACCCTCGAGTTTGGCTACTACAATGTATTACAACATAGTCTACGAGGGTGCGGCAAAAAATTTAACGCTTGGCTTTGCGGCGTGCCGGAGCGCCAGCGCAGGCGCGTCCGACAACAGCCATTGGTTAAATGCTTGCATGCGCATAGTGATACGCATACGATCAGGCTGTGTATTCTAGATCTTCTCGGAGGCCCTCATGGCCGAGCTCTATAATTCAGCCGCCCCCAAAAAAGCAGCGAACCTCTCAATCAACAGCGATCTGCTGCGTAAAACCCGGGAACTGAACATTAATTTGTCTGCCACCCTGGAACGAGCTCTGAAAGAAGAGCTTTCGAAACGCGAAGCCGCACAATGGGTTGAAAAAAATCGCGCTGCCATAAAAAGTTACAACGATTTCGTCGAACAACATGGATGCTTCGGCGACGAATTCAGGGAGTTCTGATGGCACAGTTCGATGTGTACCCCAACCCGAGCAAAGTCAGCAAGGCTCACTACCCTTACCTGGTGGATATTCAGAGCAGCCTCCTGAACGATTTGGCAACTCGCATTGTTATCCCTTTGGGCAAACGTTCTGCCTTCGGTGGCGAAGCCATGCAAGGGCTCACTCCGGAAATCAGCTTTGCGGATCAGGAGTTGTTGCTATTAACTCCGCAAATTTCCTCCGTGCCCGAAAAACACCTCAAGAGCCCCATTGGTTCCCTCTCACATTTCAGAGACCAGATTGTTGGGGCTCTGGACCTGGCTATCACCGGCATTTAACAGCTAATTATACGAACGCGTTCGTATAACACACATTCGTATAACTCCAAAAATCTCGGCCCTAACAAACCCAAGCTTCACCAATAAAATCAGCAAATTACCTGAACCCACCACGGCTACCGCCGGAGTTATACGCCCGTGTTCGAGCCACCCCTGCCCCAGATTGGGGGCGTATAACTCCGCACGCCCCGATATTCCTTTTCAAACTTATCAGAAGGTTAGCAACATTTCCCGGTACCTTCCCGGAGTTTTGCGAACGCGTTCGTATAACTCCAGGCTTTATGTTGTTTCTGGCTGGTTTGGCATGGGGGAATCCTGCAATACTTGGGCTTTACCCTCGCTAATGGAGACTCCTTTATGCAGGCGCCTTTCTGGCTGACTACGGCTTTGCTGTTTCCGGTGTTGCTCTATCAGGGCAAGCGCACCCGGCGGGTAACACCGCGGTTGCCAGAGGCTACTGGGGATTGCGCAGGCCAGTACGGCGAGGGAGAGCCCGTTTTTCGGTTGCTGGTGCTGGGCGAGTCCACTGCGGCGGGCGTGGGGGTTGAAAGCCACGCCCAGGGTCTGGCAAGCCAGTTGGCGTTGCAGTTACATCAACGCACCGGGCTCTGTATTGGCTGGTACACCTTCGGGGTGAATGGTATTCGGCTGGGTGCGCTGCTTGATGCGCTGGGCTCGGCCGACTTGCCGCCGGCAGATGCGGTATTACTGAGCATGGGGGTAAACGACACCACCGGTTTCACTCCCCGGTTCAGGTTTCGCCGGCAACTGATTCAGCTCCGCGAAAACCTGGCAACCCGGTATCAGGCACCAATTACCTTGCTCAGCGTGCCGCCCATGGACAAATTCTCGGCCTTGCCGGCGCCCCTGCGTCAGGTCATGGGGTGGCGGGCGCGGCAGTTGGACAGGGTGTATCAGGTGCTTGCGGCAAGGAACCCGGAAGATTTCCGGTATCTGGGTTATCCCACGGTGTCAGACCCTGCCCTGCTCGCCCGGGACGGCTACCACCCGAGCGACAAGGGCTACCGCGCTATCGCGCAGGCGTTGGCCGAACAGGACTGGGGGCTGCCGCCCCCGTAACTCATCCCAGGTTCTTGCGCATGAATTTCTGCAGCTCGCCCACAATCCCGCTGCGGAAGGCCAGTACCGTCAGCACAAAGATGCCGCCGAGGATCGGGTCTACCCAGTCGCGCAGTGGTCCCTGGGACAGCTGGTATTCAATGTTCACCACAAAGGTGGCGCCCACCACCGGCCCAAGCAGCGTACCCATGCCGCCCACCAGGGTCATCAGGATGACCTCGCCCGACATATGCCAATGGGCATCATTGAGAGACGCCAACTGGAACACCACGGATTTCATGGAACCTGCCAGGCCCGCCAGCGCGGCGGAGATCACAAAGGCCAGGATCTTGTAGCGATCCACGTTGTAACCCAGCGAGACCGCCCGCGGTTCGTTCTGCTTGATGGCTTTCAGGATCTGCCCGTACGGGCTGCTGACAATGCGCTGCACCAGCAGGTAACAGGCGATAAACACCACCAGCACGAAGTAGTACATGTTGAGGTTGTCTTCGAGGTTAATCAGACCAAACAGCTCGCCCCGGGGGATGCCGTGCATGCCGTCTTCGCCGCCGGTGAATTCCGACTGCACAAAGAAGAAGAACACCAGCTGTGCCAGCGCCAGGGTCACCATGGCAAAGTAGATGCCTTGCCGGCGGATCGACAGTAACGCAAAGGCCAGTCCCAACAGGGTGGCCGTGGCGGTACCGGCAATGATGCCCATCTCGGTGGTCAGGCCGGAGAAATTACTGAGCAGGTAGCCCGTGGTGTAACCTCCGGTGGCCAGGAAGGCCGCATGGCCGAAGGACAGCAAACCGGTAAAGCCGAACAGCAGGTTGAAGGCCACCGCAAACAAGGCAAAACACAGGATCTTCATCAGGAAGACCGGGTACATCACGAAGGGCGCGGCCAGCAACAACAGCAGCAGCACGCCGTTCACCATCAGTTTCTTGCGGTCCTGGATCTTTTGCTGCTCGACAATGGCCTTGTGGATATCGGCAGGATTAACAGGCTGGTTCATGATTATGCCTCCTTACCGAACAGGCCGGTGGGTCGGATCATCAGCACCAGGACCATCACCAGGAAGATAACGGCCGAAGACGCCGGCGGGTAAAACGTTTTGGTGAGGCCTTCGATCACGCCCATCAGGATGCCCGTGATTATGGCCCCGCCAATGGAGCCCATGCCCCCGATCACCACCACCGCAAAGACCACGATGAGAATGTTGGACCCCATCACCGGAGTTACCGAATATATGGGTGCCGCCAGCACACCGGCGAACGCCGCCAGCATGACGCCGAATCCGTAGGTCAGGCTCACCAGCAAGGGTACGTTAATGCCGAAGCCCTGCATGAGCTGTGAGTCTTCTGTGCCTGCCCGGAGGTAGGAGCCCAGTTTGGTTTTCTCGATGATGAACCAGGTACCGAAACACACCAGCAGGGCCACTACGATGACCCAGGCCCGGTAGTACGGCAGGAACATGAAGCCGAGGTTGATGCCGCCTTTGAACATGTCCGGCATGGAATATCGAAGCCCGGACACGCCGTAGATATTGGTGAGCACGCCCTGGATGATCAGGGCCACCCCGAAGGTGAGCAGCAGGCTGTAGATATGATCCTGGCCGGCAATGCGCCGGAGCAGGAAATATTCGATGAGCATACCGAAAGCGCCAACCAGTACGGGAGCGACGAAGAGCGCGACCCAGTAATTGACGCCCAGCAGGTCAAACAGAACCACGGTGACCAGGGCACCGAGCATGTACATGGCGCCATGGGCGAAGTTGATGATCTTCAGCAGACCGAAGATAACCGCGAGGCCAAGGCTTAACAGGGCGTAGAAGGCGCCGTTGATAATCCCGATCAGCAGCTGGCCAGACAGCACAGCAAGGGGGACGCCGAAAATCATGGTCATGTTGCTAACTCCACAAGCAGCGCAGACGTTGTTTTTGTTGGGGTGTTCGTCCGGGCGGGTACCCGGCGCCGGTCGCGCTTGGAGACCGGGCACCGGGTAATTCCCGTTGCTTAGTTCACCAGCTTGCACTTGCTCTCGGAGAGCGGGCGGTAGGCTTCATCCGCCGGAATCGTCCGCAGGATCTTGTACAGATCCCATTCATTCTTGGACTCAGCCGGAGTTTTCACTTCCGCCAGGTACATGTCATGCACCATACGGCCGTCTACCCGGATTTTGCCGTTCTTTGCAAACATGTCGTTAATGGGTGTATCCATCATCTGCTTGCGCACGGTCTGGGCATCATCCGAGCCGGTGGCAGCCACCGCATTCAGGTATTGCATGGTGCTGGAGTAAATGCCGGCATGAACCATGGTCGGGCGCACACCGGTTTCTTTCATGAAGCGATCAGACCACTCGCGGGTTTCGTCGTTCATGTCCCAGTACCAGCCGGTCGTCAGCTGGATGCCTTGCGCGGTTTCCGCACCGAGGGCATGGACGTCGGTAAGGAACAGCAACAAAGCCGCCAATGTCTGGCCCGCCTGGGTTACCCCGAACTCACTGGCGGTGGTGATGGCGTTGGTGGTGTCCGCACCGGCATTCGCCAGGCCGACCACATCCGCTCCCGAGGCCTGGGCCTGGAGGATGAAGGAAGAGAAATCCTGGGTCGGGAACGGATGGCGCACGCTGCCCACAATCTCGCCGCCGTTGGCCTCAACAACTCGGGTAACGTCGGCTTCCAGGGCGTGGCCGAAGGCGTAGTCGGCGGTCAGCAGATACCAGGTCTTGCCGCCTTCCTTCACCACAGCGCTGGCCGTACCATTGGCCAGCGGGTAGGTGTCGTACACATAGTGAATATGGTTGGGCGTACAGTGTTCGTTGGTGATGCTGGAAGCGGCAGAGCCGGAAACAATGCCCAGCCGGTCGTTTTCTTCCAGAATCTTGCTCACGGCGATGGACACCGATGAAGCCACCATACCCGCCACCATATCCACCTTGTCGTTTTCCACCCAGCGGCGAACGGTGCTGGAAGACGTGTCCGGGCTATTGCGGTCGTCGGCACTCACCACTTCAATCTTGGCGCCATTGACGGTGCCGCCAAAATCCTTGATCGCCATTTCCAGGGCAGTCAGGCCATTGGGGCCGGCCAGGTCTCGATAGGTACCGGACATGTCGGCCAGGTAGCCAATTTTTACGGTGTTGTCCGAGATTGCCGCTTGGGCACCACTGGCCATCAGAGCTGATGCAACGGCTGAGGTCAGAAGCTTTTTCATCATTGTCATTGTTGTTTCTCCGCTACTGTCTTGCGTTGGTTCGGGTTGTTGTTGCTCTTATTACTCTCGTTCTATCCGGGGTCAGACCCCCAAATAGCCATCCAGCACCGACTGTTTGGCACTCAGTTCGTTGGCGCTGATTTCTTCCACAATCTGGCCGTGCTCCACCACGTAATGTCGGTCGGCCAACGGCGCGGCAAAGTGGAAATTCTGCTCCACCAGAACAATGGTCAGGCCCTTGTTCTTCAGGGCTATCAGGACTTCCCCCAGTTTCTCCACGATCACCGGGGCCAGGCCTTCGGTGATTTCATCCAGCAACAGCATGTTGGCGCCGGTGCGCAGAATGCGGGCCATGGCCAGCATCTGCTGTTCGCCACCAGAGAGCTTGGTGCCCTGGCTGAAGCGGCGTTCATAGAGGTTGGGGAACATGGTGTAGATTTCCTCCAGGCTCATGCCACCGCTGCGCACCACTGGCGGCAGGGTGAGGTTTTCCTGCACGCTGAGAGAGGAAAAAATGCCCCGATGCTCGGGGCAATACCCGACACCCAACCTGGCAATATGATGAGGCGCGCACTGCATGGTTTCTTCGCCGTTGATCATGATGGAACCCGTGCGCCGGCCCACCATGTTCATGATGGCTTTCAGCGTGGTGCTGCGCCCGGCGCCATTTCGGCCGAGCAGTGTGACCAGCTCGCCCCGCTGAACCACCATGTCGATGCCGTGCAGAATGTGGGATTCGCCATAGAATGCGTGCAGGCCGGAAATGCGCAGCTGCTCGTATTCGCGGTCCGGATTCTTGCTCATTGGGCCGCCTCCACGTTTTCGCTGGCGGCGGCCTGTGACCCCCGCTCGCCACTGCCATCACTGCCCATATACACCTCGCGCACACGCGGGTCGGCGGAGACCGTCTGGTAATCGCCTTCCGTCAAGACTGCACCCTGGGCCAGCACGGTGATGCGGTCGCACAGTTTGCTGACCACGCTCAGGTTGTGCTCCACCATCAGTACCGTCCGGCCCTGGGCGGCCTTGCGCACCAGTTCCACAACGCGGTCAACGTCTTCCGAGCCCATGCCCTGGGTGGGTTCGTCCAGCAGCAACAACTGGGGTTCCATGGCCAGGGTGGTGGCCAGCTCCAGCGCCCGTTTGCGGCCATACGCCAGCTCTACCGTGGTGGTATTGGCAAACTCGGCCAGGCCAACAGACTCCAACAGCTCCATGCAGCGCTCGTTGAGCTTGTGCAGGGAGTTGCCGGATTTCCAGAAGCTGTAGGAGGAGCCCTCTGCGGTTTGCAGGGCCACGCGAATGTTTTCCAGCGCGGTCATGTGGGGAAACACGGCAGAGATCTGGAAGGAGCGAACAATGCCTTTACGGGCAATGGCGGCGGATTTCAGGGGAGTGATGTCTTCGCCGCGGTACAGAATCTGCCCGCGGGTGGGAATCAGGAACTTGGTCAACAGGTTGAATACGGTGGTCTTGCCGGCACCGTTGGGGCCGATCAGGGCGTGGATATCCCCCTGACGGATCTGGAGGTTGACGTCGTTAACGGCAACAAACCCCTTGAATTCCTTGACCAGGTTACGGGTCTCGAGAACGTACTGTTCACTCATGAGCCACTTCACCTTTTGTTATTGTTGTATTTCGCAACTAGCACACAGATTAGATTTACGTGCACGTAAACGTCAAGAACTAATTTTGTTATTTCTCGGGCGGTATGGAATAGGTCATGGTGGAGTGTGCCACCGGGTCTTCCATGCCATCGGAATAGACGAAAACCTCGCCCACGCCCATGGTGCGCCCCACCTTCAACAGGGTCGCCCGTGCCCGTATCGGCGCATGTGCCACCGGCTTGCGAAGGAAGTTGATGTTCAGGTTCGTCGTCACCGCCAACGGCACCAGGCCAATCCGGCTGAGCAAGGCTGCATACATGGTGACATCCGCCAGCGCCATCATCGCAGGCCCGGATACGGTCCCGCCCGGGCGCAGGTGATCATCCTCCACGGCCAGGGTCATTTCCGCCCAGCCGTCACCCAGTGCCTCCAGGGAGCCGTATGCGGCCCCCTGGGGGAACTGAACCTCGAGGAAGTCTTTCAGCTCCTCGAAGGTCACTTTCATGCCGGCACCTCGTCCTGGGCCCGGTTGCGCAGCACGAAGCGCTGGATCTTGCCACTGGGCGTTTTCGGCAGTTCATCCACGAATTCGATCTCACGCGGATAGGCGTGGGTGGACAGACGACGGCGAACCAGCTCCTGCAACTCCTCCTTGAGTGCCTGCTCGTCCACCGGCTCCTGGCCAGCTTTGATCACAACATAGGCTTTGATGATCGAGCCGCGCTTTTCATCGGGCTTGGCCACGACACCGGATTCGGCAACAGCGGCGTGTTCCAGCAAGGTACTTTCGACATCGGCCGGCCCCACGCGGTAGCCTGCGGTGGTGATGATGTCATCGTCCCGGCCACTGAAAGAATAGCCGCCATCGCCATGGCAGATCACCATATCACCGGTCAGGTAGTAGCCGTTCACGAACGGGTCTTTCTCACCCCAGGTGTAACCATCGAAATGGAACAGTGGCGAGGCTTTGATATCCACCGCCAACTGGCCAATCTCGCCGGCCCCCACCTCTTCGTTTTTCTCGTTCAGCGCCACCACCCGATGCCCGGGCGATGAGTACCCCATAGAGCCCTGGCGAATGGTGTGCTCCAGGCCATGGAAGTTGCAGCAGGTCATACCGGTTTCTGTCTGGCCATAATGATCCTTGACCGGGCAGAAGTGCCGGCGGGCAATCCAGTTCACCACTTCCGGGTTCAGCGGTTCACCCGCACTGCTGCACACCCGCAGCCCCAGATTCTCCCCTTCCGGCAAGACCTGATCGTTGGCTTTCAACAGCCGATACGCCGTGGGCGCCGCCGCCAGGTTGGTGATCTTGTACTTGCGGATCATGTCGTAGGTGGATTCGGGGGTGAACGGGTTGGGGTTGAAATGCGTGGCGTGGCCCATTAACAGCGGGCCCGTAACGGCGTAGTACAGACCATAGGCCCAGCCGGGGTCAGCCACATTCCAGAACACATCGTCGTCGCGCAGTTCAATGGCGTACTTCATGTACACATAGAAGGCCAACAGGGCTTTGGCGGGCACGGCCACGCCTTTCGCTTTGCCGACAGTACCGGAGGTGAACATCTGCAGGAACGGATCGCTGCCGGTGATCATCACCGGCTCACACTGGTCTGACTGCTGGTCCAGTACCTGCTGGAAGTCTGCAACGTCCTCGCCCGTGGCGGCGGCGTTCACGCACAACACCGGCGGGCAGTTGTTGACGTCGTTCAGCTTGGGATAGTTGTCCGGATCGGTGACCACCAGTTTGGTGCCGGCTTTTTCCAGGCGGTATTCAATGGCCCCGGAGCCAAACGCGGTAAACAGCGGCTGGTAAACCGCACCCAGGCGCAAGGTGCCGGCAATCACGATCAGGAGTTCCGGGCCCCGCGGCAGCAGGCCCGCTACCCGGTCACCCTTTTTGACACCATGAGACTTCAGATAGTTGGCAAAGCGGGCCGAGGCTGCTTTCAGCTCTGCGAAGGTAAGCACGCCATCACCACCACCCACTTTCTCGTAAAACAGCGCAACCTTTTGCGGGTCGGAAGCCCATTTATCACAGATTTCGTGACAGACGTTCAGGCCACTGTCCAGGCGCCCGTCCAGGATTTCCGCTTCCAGTGCGGCCGCATCAAAGTTGTCATACACCTCGTTGTAGTGCGGTAGGCTCATCGTACACTCCATTTGTTGTCGTTGTTGGTTGCACAAGATTTAGTCAGGTTTAGCATAGCCTTCACTTTACGTAAAGGTAAACTTTAGGCTAAAAAGAAAGGGCGACCTGCCATCGCCCTCCCCTGCTTACTCCGGTTTGTACAGCCGCAGAATGCTGGAGAAATCCAGCTCTCCGTTGCCCTGCCCGGCATGCAGCTGGAACAGGTTTCGGGCCAGGGAGCCCATGGGAATCGACGCCTGATTGGTCACCGCGTTGTCGAAGGCCAGGCCCAGATCCTTCGCCATCAGGTTCACCAGGAAACCGCCCTGATACTCGCGGGAGGCTGGCACACCCTCCATCACCCCCGGCCAGGGGTTATAGACATTCAGTGCCCAGTTACCGCCAGAGCTTTGTTTCATGATTTCCGAGAGTACGGCAGGGTCCAGGCCATTTTTGGCACCCAGGGCCAGGGCTTCGCTGGTGCCGGCCATCAGGATCGCCAAAAGCATGTTGTTGCAGATCTTGGCCACCTGCCCGGCACCATGGGGGCCGGCGTGGAAGATATTCTTACCCATGCCTTCCAGAATCGGCTTGGCTTTCTCGAAGGTACTCGCGTCGCCGCCACAGATGAAGGTGAGCGTGCCGGCTTTGGCACCACCCACACCTCCGGATACCGGGGCATCGATAAACGCAAGCTTTCGCTCAGCCGCCTGTTCGGCGACGTTGCGGGCCGTTTCCGGGGCAATCGTGGAAGAATCGATCACCAGCGTGCCTGCTGGCAATGCAGCCAGCAGGCCATCGTCACCCAGGTAGACCGCCTCCACATGCTTGCCGGCCGGCAGCATGGTGATCACGCATTCCGCTCCCTCGGCGGCGGCTTTGCCGGAATCCGCCGTGCGGGCACCTTCAGCCACCAGGGCCTCAACTGCTGGCTTGGACAAATCGAACACGGTAACGTCGTGGCCGGCCTTGAGCAGGTTGGCCGCCATTGGCGCACCCATGTTGCCCAGGCCGATAAAGGTAATCTTGGCCATGTTGCTTCTCCTTGTTGTTGTACGGGTCATCGCTGCACAAAGGCAGACTACTGGCTGAAAAATCCGTTAACCCAGGCGCTGTCCACTTCACTGAGTGAGGCATAGCGCCAGCGGGGCTGCATATCCTTGTCGATCAGCAATGCCCGTATGCCCTCGGCAAATTCACCTTTCTTCAGGCTGTTGTGGGACATCACCAACTCGTTGTCGAGCACCTCTTTCAGGCTGTGCAGGCGGCTGCGGTGGTAGTGCTGCCACATCAGGGCCAGGGAGGTCGGAGACGCGGCCTTCAGCCCCTTCACCGATTTGCCGAGCCAATCTTCCCGAGCCCCCAGCTCGTCCAGTTGCGCCACCACCTGCTCCAGAGAATCCGCATCGGTGGCCTGCTGGATGTTTTCAAAATGCTCACGCACGGGAGACGCGGGTAAGGCCTCACGGCTCTGCTGTTCAAACTGCCGCAGCACTGCGCTCACCACCGCCTGCGCCTCCGCTCGTTGCCAATCCGCCGCTTTCAGGGCATCCACAACCTGGTCTTTCAGACCATGGGAGATAAACCGGTCGGCCATGTTCACGAACAATGCATCGGCGCCGTTCATGCGGGCACCGGTCAGTCCCAGAAACAGGCCCGTGCGCATGGGCATGCGGTTCAGGAACCAGGCGGCACCGATATCCGGGTACAGGCCGATGCTGACTTCCGGCATGGCGAGCTTCGAGTATTCGGTCACCACCCGGTGAGAAGCACCCACCATCAGACCAATACCGCCACCCATCACAATGCCGTTGCCCCAGCAAACGATGGGCTTCGGGTAGGTGTGGATCTGGTAATCCAGCTCATATTCCTCGTTAAAGAAGCGCTCGCCCTCCGCCAGTTTGCCCGGCTCGGTCATGGCCCGGTACAGCGAGACGATATCGCCGCCAGCGCAGAAGGCTTTGTCGCCCTCGGCTTCCAGCCAGACAGCCTGAACCTTGGGATCCTCGGCCCAGCGGCTGAGCTGGGGCTTGAGCAGGCTGATCATATCCATCGACAGTGAGTTGAGATTGCGCGGCGTGTTCAGACGTGCCACGGCAATCAGCTCACCATCAGCGGTTTTCCATTCTTCAAATACGATTGGTTGATCACTCATAGCGAATCCGGGTTATCGGTTTTTCCAGTCGGGCTTACGCTTCTCAAGAAACGCATTCACGCCTTCTTTCTGGTCTTCGGTATGGAACAGCTCCACGAACAATTCACGCTCCATGCGCCAGCCGTCGCTGTGGCTGCGGCCGTCGCGGGCGCTCATTACCAGTTGCTTGCAGCGGGCGATGGACGACGGGCTCTGCTTACAGGCACCTTCCGCCAGTTTCAGGGCGGTTTCCAAGCCGTTACCGGTGGGCACCACTTCTTCCACCAACCCGATTTCCAAGGCCTTGGCGGCGGTTACCCGTTCACCACACAGAATCATGCGCTTGGCCCAACCCTCACCCACCAGCCAGGGCAGGTTCTGGGTGCCGCCGGCACAGGGCAGCAGGCCAACGCTGGCCTCCGGCAGAGCCATCTGGGCATGCTCTTCCGCAATCCGGATATCACAGGCCATGGCACATTCCAGGCCACCCCCCATGGCATAACCGTTTACGGCGGCAATCGATACGCCACGGAACGCCGTCAGCGCTGCGAACGCTTCACCGAATCGTTGCGCCATGTCGTTGGCGCGAGCCCGGTCGCCGTCGGCGAAGGTTTTCAGGTCAGCACCGGCGGAGAAGAACTTTTCCCCCTGGCCAGTCACCACCAGCGCGAAGATGTTCCGGTCGGCGTTGAGCTCTTCCACGGTCGCCTTCAGCGCGGCGAGGGAATCGGCCGTCCAGGTGTTGGCCGGCGGATTGGCGATGGTCAATACCGCAATGTGGCCGCGTTTTTCCAGTTGAATCAGTTCACTCATCACAAATTCCTCTATAGTCCGTGGCCGGTTACTGGATCGCTTCGGCAACGCCGTCGTCCAGCAGCCGGCGGGCAATGATCAGGCGCATGATTTCGTTGGTGCCTTCCAGAATCTGGTGTACCCGCAAATCCCGGAGGTAACGCTCAAGCGGGTATTCCCGGATGTAACCGTAGCCGCCATGCAGCTGCAGGGCTTCGTTGGCCACTTCAAAGCAGGCGTCGGTGGCAAATCGTTTGGCCATGGCACAATGCAGCGTAGCCTCCGGGTCGCCACTGTCGAGTTTGAACGCACCCAAACGCACCATCTGCCGGGCAGCCACCAGGTTGGTAACCATGTCCGCCAGCTTGAACTGCAGCGCCTGGAAGGCCGCCAGCGGCTTACCAAACTGCTGGCGCTCGTGCATATAATTCCGGGCCCGGAGCAAAGCCGCCTGGGCACCACCCAGGGAACAGGTAGCGATATTCAGGCGGCCGCCGTCCAGCCCCTTCATCGCAATGGCAAAGCCATCGCCTTCATTACCCACCCGATTGCTGGCAGGCACGCGAACGTCTTCCAGGGTAACCAGGCGCGTGGGCTGGCTATGCCATCCCATCTTTTCCTCATTCTTGCCGTAGGAGACACCGTCGGCATCCGCTGGTATCACGAAGGTAGAGATGCCCTTCGAGCCGCTGTCGGCGTCTCCGGTGCGCGCCATCAGAACCAGAATATCGGTTGCGCCAGCGCCGGAGATGAACATTTTGCTGCCATTGACCACATAGCTGTCGCCATCCCGAACCGCGCGGGTGCGGAGACTGGCGGCGTCGGAGCCGGCACCGGGTTCAGTCAGGCAGTACGAAGCCAGCCATTCACCACTGGCCAGCCTGGGGACAATTTCCTGGCGAAGACCATCAGAGGCGAAACTTGCCACCATCCAGGTGGCCATGTTGTGGATGGTGATGAAGGCGGCGGTGGACGGGCACGCTGCCGCCAACTCTTCCACAATCACCGAGGTATCCAGGCGAGACAAGCCCATACCACCCAGGGATTCGGGCGTGTACATGCCCATAAAACCCATGGCTCCGGCTTCTTTCATGACATCGACCGGAAAAATATGCTCGGCGTCCCACTGGGCGGCATGGGGTGCCATGGATTTTTCAGCGAAGGCTCGGGCAGCATCCCGAAACGCCTGCTGGTCTTCAGTGAGATTAAAATCCATCGTCAGGCTCCTTGGTTGTTACGGTCGGGGCTTCCACTGAAGAAGCGGAAAAAAGGGGCCGGTGGGGGAACCGGCCCAATAACCTCACCGACAACGAGATTAACGAAGCTGGATGGAGAAGTTGGCCTCGGATGAGGTCGCCTCACTGGAGAACCAGCGGGAGGTCACCGTTTTCGTCTCCGTGTAGAAGCGCACCGCCTGTTTGCCGTAAGCGTGCTGATCACCGTAGAACGAGCCCTTCCAGCCGGTGAACGAGAAGAACGGCAGGGGCACCGGAATGGGAATGTTCACACCCACCTGGCCCACATCAATCTCGTGCTGGAACCGACGCGCCGCGCCGCCATGACTGGTAAAGATGGAAGTTCCGTTGCCGTAGGGGCTGGCGTTGATCAGCTCGATGGCATCACCAAGGCTGTCAACATTGACGCAGGACAGCACCGGGCCAAAGATCTCTTCGTTGTAGATATCCATGTCCGGCGTGACTTCACTGAACAGGGTCGGCCCTACCCAGTTACCTTCCGGCAACCCGTCAACGGTGCAGCCACGGCCGTCCAGCAGCAGTTTGGCGCCCTGGGCTTCACCGGTGGCGATCAGCGATTCGATGCGGTCTTTGGCCTTGGCACTGATCACCGGGCCATAGCTGGCACCAGAATCGTTCCAGGCGCCGGGGCGCACCTTCGCCATGGCCTCTTTCAGCTCCGGAATCCACTCCTGGGCAGCGCCCACGAAGACCGCCACCGAGATCGCCATACAGCGTTGGCCTGCGGCACCTACAGAGGCACCTACCAGAGCATTGATCACTTGTTGTTTGTCCGCATCCGGCATGATCACCATGTGGTTCTTGGCGCCGGCGAAGCTCTGCACCCGCTTCATGTTGCGGGTACCGGTTTCGTAGATGTACTGCCCGACCGGAACCGAACCAACAAAGGATACGGCCTTGATGGCCGGATCAGTCAGCAGGGTATCAACCTGCTCTTTGGCACCGTGAACCACCTGCAGTACACCCTTGGGTGCGCCGGCCTGCTCAAACAGCTCGGCCAGGCGGGTTGGTGTCAGCGGGTCCTGCTCGGACGGTTTCAGGATAAAGGTGTTGCCGCAGGCAATGGCCATGGGGAACATCCACAGCGGGATCATGGCCGGGAAGTTGAACGGCGTAATGCCGGCACACACCCCCAGAGGCTGGATCCAGGAATGGGTATCTACCTCGCGGGCCACGTTCTCAACGGTCTCGCCCATCATCAGGGAAGCCACGTTGGCTGCGTGTTCCACCACTTCAATGCCGCGCCAGACATCGCCTTTGGCGTCGTCAAAAGTCTTGCCGGTTTCCTGGGACAGGATCTCGGCGATTTCGTCGTGATGTTCTTTAAGCAGCGCCTGATAACGCAGCATCACCCGTGCTCGCTCAGAAACCGGGGTTTCCTTCCAGCTTTTGAACACTTCACTGGCGTTATCAATCGCCTGACGCATCTCGTCGGCAGTGGCGCAGGGCACCTGTGCAATCACTTCGTTGGTGGCGGGGTTGGTCACGTCGATCCAGTTCTGGGTCTGGCTCTGAACGAATTCCCCTGCAATAAACTGAGGTACTTTTTTCATGATGATGTTCCCTGTTTGTTGTTATCCGGGATGAGCCGGCCTACCGATAACAAGGCAGATCCGACGATGATTTGAAGAAAGACTAGCACGCGGATTTACGCTTGGTGATTGACTAAATTTCGCCCATGATGGATTATTTTTCGATGAATGAGATCGCAGCCAAGAAACCGGCCACTCAAACCTCACAGTGGCCCGTGCCAGCCGACAGTGTTCGCTATGTGGTGCCAGAGCCTATTGTGCGGCTTTTGGCGGCACATCCGCTCACCCGGGAGCTGTATCCACTTGCCTTCGGGCATTATCGGAGAGCGGCCGGGCATCACATGCATAGGGAACACCACCGTGATAATCTTTTGATCTATTGCACGGACGGCAAGGCCTTTCTGAACGTCGCCGGCGTGCCCCACACAGTCGAGGCCGGCGACCTCCTGCTACTGCCGGCCGGCGCCAGCCATCGGTACACCGCCGACCCGGACAACCCCTGGACCATTCACTGGGTTCACTATACCGGCCCCCTGGCCGAAGACTTCGGTCAGTACATGGGCTTTGATGACAGCACCCGCATCCGGCATCTGGGCAGACAGCCCCGGTTACTGGTGGATTTCAACGGCCTGTTGTCGGTACGGCAGACGGGCTTCCGGGCCCGTGGGTTGATCCACGCCAGCAATCGGCTACGACAGTTGCTGGCCGCCGTGCCCATCAACGCCGACGAAACCAGCCAGGCCCGGCAGGCCGAGCTGGACTCCTTGCACAGCTTCATGCGGGAGCATCTGGAGGAACGCCTGACCCTGAATCAGCTGGCCGAGCTTTCCGGCCTGTCGCCGGCTCACTTCGCCACCCGGTATCGGGAACAGACCGGCACCTCGCCAATCCAGCACTTCCTGCATCTCAAAGTGGAACGGGCCTGTGAGTTGCTGGATACCACCAGCCAGAGCTTCGCCGACATCAGCCGGCAACTGGGCTATGACGATGCCTATTACTTCTCTCGACTGTTCAAAAAAGTGATGGGGAAGTCGCCCACGGATTACCGCCACACAGCGCGGCACTGAGACCCGGCATACGCATAAACATCAACCTGTCCCGTAAAAATTTTTGTAGCGCCACCGGTATTCTCATGATAAATATCGCGCGAATACGGTCGGATTCCCCACCACCGTTTCCAGGATAAGCCTCAAAGGAGTCAAAAGGCGGCACCCCGGTGTTTTCGCAAACACCTGCCACCTCCGGCCACCCTCAGCAGACCTGCACAACACCGCGTGCGTCCTGCACGCTTTGTATCCATCCCTTTTCAGTGAGGGACACCATCCAATGTTGAAGTTGTGTAAGCCACAGGCGCTTGCCGCCGCTGTTGCTATGTCTCTGGGTGCCTCTTCGGTTTTTGCAGCCGGAGAAGTGCGTGTCTACAACTGGTCTGATTACATCGCCGAGGACACCCTGGCGAAGTTCACCGCGGAAACCGGCATCAAAGTTGTTTACGACGTTTACGACAGCAACGAAGTGCTGGAAGCAGCCCTGTTGTCTGGCCGTTCGGGCTACGACCTGGTTGTGCCGTCCAACCACTACGTGGCCAAGCAGATTTCTGCCAAAGCCTTCGTGGCGCTGGACCATGGCCAACTGCCAAACATGACCAACCTGAACCAGGACCTGATGACCCAGCTGGAAAAGGTCGACCCGGGCAGCCAGTTCTCCCTGCCGTACCTGTGGGGCACCAACGGTTATGGCTACAACAAAGGCCGCATTCAGGAGATTCTGGGTGACACCGCACCGACCGACTCCTGGGCTCTGGTGTTTGACCCGGAAGTGACCGGCAAGCTGGCCGCCGGCGGCTGTGGCATTGCCATGCTGGATTCCGGTGAAGAAATGGTGCGTGCCGCCATGGCCTACATTGGCCTGGACCCGAACAGCAACAACGCCGACGACATCAAAAAAGGCGGTGAAGTGATCAAGGCTGTGCGCCCGAACATCACCTATTTCCACTCTTCCCGTTACATTGGCGATCTGGCTAACGGCGACCTGTGCGTAGCCGCCGGCTACTCCGGCGACATCCTGCAGGCCGCTGCCCGCGCGGAAGAAGCCGAGAACGGCAACGTCATCCGCTACACCATCCCCAAAGAGGGCGCGGTGCTGTGGTTTGACATGATGACTATTCCTGCCGGCGCGCCGAACGTGGAAAATGCCCACAAGCTGATGAACTTCCTGATGCGCCCGGAGATCATCGCCGATGTGACCAACTACGTGTGGTACGCCAACCCGAACAAGGCGGCCGACGAGTTTGTGGACCCGGAAATCCTCAATGACACCAGCATCTACCCCACCGACGAGGTGATGAAGAAGCTGTACATCATGGAAGGTCGGCCCCAGGACGCCCAGCGCCTGATGACCCGCACCTGGACCAGCGTGAAATCCGGTCGCTGACGGTGGCGGCGACCAACAACACCTCCGCGCAAGCGGAGGTGCTCCTCAGCATCAAAGGCGTTTCCAAGAGCTTCGACAGCACCCTGGCGGTGGACGACGTCAGCCTGGACATCCACAAGGGCGAGATCTTTGCCCTTCTGGGTGGCTCCGGCTCTGGCAAATCTACCCTGCTGCGCATGCTGGCGGGCTTCGAGACCCCGGATTCCGGCCGCATTGTGCTGGATGGTCAGGACATCACGGCCCTGCCGCCGTACCTGCGACCCACCAACATGATGTTCCAGTCCTATGCCCTGTTCCCGCACATGACCGTGGAGCAGAACATTGCTATGGGTCTGAAACAGGACAAGCTGCCGAAGAACGAAATCACCGACCGTGTGGCCGCCATGCTCAAGCTGGTGAAGATGGAGCCCTACGCCAGGCGCAAGCCGCAGCAGCTCTCAGGTGGCCAGCAGCAGCGTGTGGCCCTGGCCCGCTCGCTGGCAAAGCGACCAAAGTTGCTGCTGCTGGACGAGCCGATGGGTGCTCTGGACAAAAAACTGCGCACCGAAATGCAGCTGGAACTGGTGGATATTCTGGAGAAAGTGGGCGTGACCTGCCTGATGGTCACCCACGACCAGGAAGAAGCCATGACCATGGCCAGCCGGATAGCCATTATGTCCCACGGCCGGATAGCTCAGGTGGGTTCACCGATTGATATCTACGAAAGCCCGAACAGCCGCATGACGGCGGAGTTCATCGGCTCCGTGAATATCTTCGAGGCGAACATCCTGGAAGACAACTCCGACAGCATCTCGCTCACCAGCGACCTGCTGGACGCGCCGGTGTTTATTGACCGGGGTGTAACCACGCCGGCGGAAACCACGGAAACCCTGATCGCCCTGCGCCCGGAGAAGATCTACCTGACGACCGAGAAGCCCGAAGGCGATAGCAACTGGAGCTGCGGCACGGTGGACAACATTGCTTACCTGGGTGACATCACGTCTTACTACGTGAAGCTCGCCAGCGGCAAGCGGGTGCAGGCCACCATGGCCAATGTGGAACGCCGTGGTGAGCGGCCCACATGGGGCGACCGGGTCTATGTATCCTGGGAAGCCTCCAGCCCTATCCTGCTCTGGAACTGACGCCATGACCAAGAAGCTTCTGGCAACCCCTCTGGCGGAGCGGGTGCGGGCGGTGGTATTTCACCGGCGGGTCGTCTTCGGTGTGCCCTTCGCCTGGTTGCTGCTGTTCTTCCTGCTGCCGTTTGCGCTGGTGCTGAAGATCAGCCTGACCTCGGCGGTGATGGCTATTCCGCCCTACGAGCCGGTGTTCCGATGGGTGGAGAATACCCTGTCGGTGGTGGTGAACTTTGGCAATTACCTGTTCCTGGCCTCCGACAGCCTCTACATTGCCGCCTATTGGGGCTCGGTGAAAACCGCGTTTCTGGCCACCTTGTTCTGCCTGCTGATCGGCTACCCCATGGCCTATGCCATGGCCCGCGCGCCGAAGCACTGGCAACTGGTGTTCCTGCTGATGGTGATGCTGCCGTCCTGGACCTCGTTCCTGATTCGGGTTTATGCCTGGATGGGCATACTCGGTAACCAGGGCCTGCTCAACAGCTTCCTGCTGTGGCTGGGCGTAATCGAATCGCCGCTGAAAATGCTGAACACCAACTTCGCGGTGATTCTGGGAATCGTCTATGCCTACCTGCCGTTCATGATCCTGCCCATCTACACCAATCTGGTGAAGCTGGACATACGCCTGCTGGAAGCGGCGTCGGATCTGGGCTGCCGCAGCCTGACCACCTTCTGGTCCGTTACCCTGCCGTTGTCCAGGGCCGGAATCCTGGCCGGCTCCATGCTGGTGTTCATTCCAGCCGTGGGCGAATTCGTGATTCCGGAACTGCTGGGCGGGCCAGACACCCTGATGATCGGCAAGGTGCTCTGGGAAGAGTTCTTCAACAACCGCGACTGGCCGGTGGCCTCTGCCCTGGCGATTGTGATGCTGGCGCTGCTGCTGGTGCCCATTGTGCTGTTCCACCGCTTCCAGGCCCGGGAGATGGAAAAACATGGTTAGGTTAAAAGCCCCCGGTTTCTCTAAAACCATGCTGGTGCTGGGCATGCTGTTCCTGTACCTGCCGATGGTGGTGCTGATCGTTTACTCGTTCAACGCATCACGGTTGGTATCGGTATGGGCAGGATTTTCCACCAAGTGGTACGGCGCGCTGTTCGCCAACGAGCAGATTCTGTCTGCCGTGTGGATGAGCCTGCGCATTGCCTTCTATTCCGCCAGCATGGCGGTGTGTTTGGGCACCCTGTGCGCATTCGTGATCACCCGGTTCAAGAAGATGCGCGGGCGCACGCTGCTGTCCAGCATGATCACCGCGCCGCTGGTAATGCCGGAAGTGATCACCGGCCTGTCGCTGTTGCTGCTGTTTGTGCAGATGGCGCAGCTGATTGGCTGGCCGGCAGACCGTGGCATGGCGACCATCTGGATTGCCCATACCACCTTCTGCAGCGCCTACGTGGCGGTAGTGGTGAGTGCGCGGTTGCGGGAAGTGGATTTGTCCATCGAGGAGGCCGCCATGGATTTGGGCTGCACGCCGCTGAAGACGTTCTTTGTGATTACCCTGCCGGTGATTGCGCCGGCGCTGGTTTCGGGGTGGTTGCTTGCGTTTACCCTGTCGCTGGATGATCTGGTGATTGCCAGTTTCGTCTCCGGCCCCGGCGCCACCACGCTACCGATGGTGGTGTTCTCGTCGGTACGGATGGGGGTATCGCCGGAGATCAACGCACTGGCCACGCTGATTATTGCGGCGGTGTCTGTGATTGCATTTATCGCCTGGCTCTGGATGCGGCGAGCAGAGAAACGAAGACTCAGACCACGCTAGATTTGTGGCGACTCGATAGTATGTGGTGCAACCCATCACACTCCACCATCGGGTCGTCACAGTTCACCACAATGTCGGAACGGGCAATCACATAACCCCTGCCAATGATACTGTTCTTGACCACCTGATACTCGCCCTCGGTTTCTACCGTGGTGAATTCACCGATGAACCCGGTATCGCGAAGGGAAACGGTTTCCAGCTTGTCGCCCGGCTGGATTCGGCCTTCGTAGTTCATCAACGCAAGCCTGGCCGAGGTGCCGGTACCGGTAGTACTACGACAGATCACGCCGGGGTGGACGTAGGTGGCCGATCGTGAGCGGTAATAACCATCGGCCACTTTTTCTTCCGGCCCCATAAAGTGCAGAAATGGCAGGGGCCCGACATCACCCAGGGTGTAGTGGGAGAATCCACGGGCAGCCTGAATGGCCTCGACAATGGCATGCGCGGTGCGGGCCAGCTCCCGTTCCTCATCAAGGGTCAGGTCAAAGCCCAGTGATTTGGCATCCACCAGGGCGTAGAAACCGCCACTATAGGCCACACTGTAGCCAACCTCGCCAATGCCCGGCACGTTAATACTGGCATTGTAGGTGTGGATGTAGCTCGGCAAGCCCTCGCAGGTGACCGCTTCTACCACGCCATCATGAACAATAGCTTCAATGTTCACGAGACCCGCCGGCGATTCCAGCATGAAATGTTGCTTGCCCTCCTGCTTTGGCACTATGCCAGCCTCGAGGACCGCCGTCGCCGTACAGATGGTGTTGGAACCCGAATAGATGGGATATCCCATCACCTCCATAATGATGTACCCAGCCGCCGCCCTGGGATCGGTGGCGGGGACCAGCAAATCCACGGACATCTCGGGAATGCCATAGGGCTCCTCCAGCAGGAGTTTGCGCAAGCCGTCAGCATCGTCCCGGAGGTACTCCATCTGCGCCCGCACGGTGTCGCCGGGCAACAGGTCAATGCCGCCGGTAACAATGCGGCTGACATCACCACCGGCGTGAGTGTCCATCAACTGAATGGTCAGTTCAGGTTTCATCAGTCCGCCTCCACCTCGTAGGGTTGCCCGTGCTCCTGCCACTGGGCATCGGGAACAATCACGATTTTTCCCAGGTAATTGCTGCCTCGGTTCACGAAGTACTCCTCCGCGCGGTGCAACTCAGACAGCCGGAAAGCACCATGTAGTACCGGTTTCAAATCACCGCTCCGGATCCATCTCATAAGATGTTCTGCCTCTTCCCGGGTGCCATGGGACACACCGAAAATCTGCACCTGGTACAGATAGATGCGGGTCCAGAGAATTTCGCTGATGTTGCCGCCACTGGCCCCGGCAATACTCAGCCTCGGATAGGTGCTCCGGGCATTCATGTCAAAAATCATGGCGTCGATGAAATAGTCCGTCATGTCGCCGCCCACCAGGTCCATGACCGCGTCCAGCGGCTTGCCTCCGGTTTCCGCCTTCACCCGATCGACAAAGCTATCCATGTCAGTTCTGTCGAGAACGGCCTCGGCGCCGAGCTTCAGCAATGGATCAGCCTTGTCCTTCTGGCTCAGAGCATAGGGAATGGCACCGATAATCCGGCAGAGCTGAATCAGTGCCGTGCCCACGCCACCGCTGGCACCGGTAACCAGCACGCGTTCACCAGCCTGAATATTGGCGGAGGTAAGCATGTGGTAGGCGGTCTGATAAGAACACATGCCCATGGAAGCGAGCTCGGCGTCGGCCAGGTCCGGATTGGGAATGTGATGGAACTGATCGGACGGTAAAGCGACGTACTCGGCGTATCCGCCATCTGCGCCATGCCCGTAATAATCCGGCGTGAGATTGATGTCTGTGCGGTTGTCCGCATAGATGTTGAAGTCCAACAAGCCGCGTTCGCCGATACGCTGTTCACTGACACCCGCGCCCACAGCAACAATACGACCGACAATATCGGCCCCCTGAATGCGCGGGAACGTGAGCGTAGGCTTGCCGCCCATCTGGAACGACGTCATTTCCCCTTTTTTAGTGGGATATAGCCCCTCACGGGCTTTGCGGTCTGTGTTGTTCTTGGCGGTGGCAGTTACCTGAACCAGCACCTCGCCTTCCCTCGGCTGAGGTACCGGTACATCCTGATACATGAGCTGATCAATTCCGCCATGGCCTTTCAGAACCATCGCCTTCATTGAGGACGGGATCATCGGCAACAGACCCTCCTGTTCTGGTGAATAAACTACCCAGACAGAATAGGAAAGATCACCGGGTGTGTCAGGGCCTGTTACGGATATCCATTAGACTCAACCGGTTTACCGAGCGATTACCCGATAAACCGGCCTTAATCGCGGAATCTGCTTGAGGACCACCTGGATAACCGTCATCAAGGGCACAGCAAGGAGAACCCCCACTGGCCCCCACAACCAGCCCCAGAAGAAGATCGAAACAAAGATGATCACGGGGTTGATGGCCATCCGGAAACCATGAATCCAGGGCTCAAGGAAAAATCCGACAATCGTGGTGAGCACAATGAAGCTGATCGGCGCAAGCACCATCATCCAGAGCACGTCCAGGGAAATGGCGGAGACTATGGCCAACAGGGTGATGGTAAGCATGTTACCAAGGTACGGAATAAACCGGGCAAGGCCTGCAATCAGGCCCCAGACGGCCGGGTCTGGCAGGCCGATGGCCCAACAGATCAGGCCGGTCAACACGCCGACAGACGTATTGGACAACCCCAGTACCGCCAGATACTGCGCTATCTGATGCTGGGAATCGTGGGTGATCCTCAGCACTGTCTTGCGCTGGGACCGGGGCAACTGCTTGACGAAGTTGCGAATCAACCGGTCGCCGCTGACCAAAAGGAAATAGGTTAACGCCAGTGCCAGCGCCAGCCCGGCAATGCCGTTTCGGGCCTTGGACATTAACTGACTGCGCCAGGAGTCGGTTTGCAGAACCA
Organism: Marinobacter sp. ST-43; assembly: GCF_030541085.1. Taxonomy (NCBI): domain Bacteria; kingdom Pseudomonadati; phylum Pseudomonadota; class Gammaproteobacteria; order Pseudomonadales; family Marinobacteraceae; genus Marinobacter; species Marinobacter sp. ST-43. Next base: position 11,930 of record NZ_JASSVO010000026.1, on the reverse strand, counting down.
CCGTGGTGGGTTTGGTGCCCTGATCTTTGGAAAGCTCCTCAACCGATTTTTCGACCTGCTCGGCAGACTGACTGACCTTGTCGATCTGGCGCATGATCTCACTTTCCCCCACCAACAGGCGAGACAGCCCCTCCGGTGCTTTCTGGGCCCACTCCAGAGCTGGCGTGGCGACCGCGGCACCCAGCCCCAGAATTCCGGCAAGGACCGCCAGCACCAGAACCAATGCGGATACCACACGCGGTATGCGCCAGCGCAAGTAAGCCTTTTTGACCAGAGGCGCCAGTAACAGGCTGGTCAGTACCGCCAGGATGATCGGGAGAACAATCTGATGAGCAATATACAGGGTGTACAGAATGCCAAGGATGAACAACCCGTAGATTGGCGTGGAGAGATCCGCGAACGATCGCGAACCTGTGCCATTCGATTGCGGGGATTCTGTCTTCTGGTCATCCATGGGCCGTTATACCTTGTCAGAGTGCCGCTCAGGGCACAGGAGTTTCACCAGCGCAACAATCTGGCGATTAGCAACACAGTGTAGCGTTTACAGGAAGCACCCGCATTATCAAACAATTACCAAATGCATTTGAGGAAACTGAACCATCCACGCCCAGCACACCGTATACCTTCGGGATAAACAGCTGACAGCGGAGAACCCATGGCACCGCGTTACGACACCCTGTTCTACGATGGCTCCTGCCCCCTGTGCGCGCGTGAGATACGTACCCTGAGGAGACTACAGAACGGCAACCTGATCTTTGCGGATATTCACGAGCAAAACCCGAGCAACCAGCAACTCCCCTCCCGGGAGCAGCTGCTTCGTCGGTTGCATCTGATGAGCTGGACCGGGGAGTGGGTAACGGGATTGCACGCCAATGTGCGAGCCTGGTCGCACACCCGCTTTGGCTGGTTGTTCAAGCCGCTGCTCTGGCCGGTGATTCACCCGATTGCCAGCCGGATTTATGAAACTTGGGCCGACAAACGGTATGAGCGTATATACGTGTGTGCGATGGGCAACGAAAACTCGTGCCCACCGGGAAACTGAGGCAGGAGGCTGCTAGCTGGCCAGCTTAGGCAGGAATGAGGTATCCACCCAATAGCGCTTGAGATTGGCCTCATCGACCAGCACGGGCACTGTTTCCTGGTGTATATGATTACTCGGATCGAACCACAGGTTATCGCTTCGGAATACATGAAGTTCACCGGTTTGCGGATGCTGCCACTGGCAGACAATGCGGAACGGGTTACGGCCATTCACGGTCAGGCTAGTGTTTTGCTCAACCGACGAAAATGTTGCGAGCACCTCGGTGCCGTGATCTTTCAGGTAAGCCTGTGAGCGGCTCTTCTTCCAACCAAACAACAGCATTCCGCCGCCAATGGCGCCAAACACGAGCCCCATACCACCGAGAATAATGGGCAGTCCCCAAAGGGAGAAAAAACTGTTGATTCTGGCGCTCTCCGGAGCCGAAGGCTCATAAAACACAGACACCCTCTCACCGCGACTGAACGACGGCGGATTTGAGCCGGAGCGCGACCGGAACTCGATCTCCCGACCACGGATATCCTCGAAAACGATCACCGGATAATAGGTGGTCGAATCGCTGGAGCGAGAGCGCTCCAGATCAATGACCGTGCCCGTGGCTTCCGTAGCTCGCTCGATAAATGACACCGTACTGCTGTAACTCATCACCGCACCAACAAGCATACCGGCGCCAATGAGTGTGAAGGCGTATTTGAGGATATTCAGGGTTTTCAATGGTTCAATCCTTGTGTTTTGGGTTCTTCCCTGGGAGGTGTTGGCCCGGATTTTATAGAACCATTGAGAACTATGCCATCGACGGGCTTCGGTAGCATCGACAGTTAGAAATTTGGGATCAGATCACAGATTCTGAAGGGCCTCGACCCACATCCAATGCTCTGGCTTGCCAAACTCCCGGCAATTAACGCAACGTAGTTTTCCCGGCATGTAAAACACAATTTCCAGGGTATTCCCCGAAAACTCCGTTTTATCGAAACCACAATCATCCACGGAACTACTGACAAATACGTGAACGTTGTCGCTTGCCCCGCAATGGTTGAAGCTATTGGATAGCGGGCGACCCAGGACGTTAACCAAGAACATTCCCGTTTTGGATATTATTAAACGTGGAGTTTTTTCGAAGCGCTTCTCATGGTCCTGATAGTACGCCACAAAATCTTCACCCTCTTCTACTGCATAGTCCGGATAATAAACGCCCCAATAAGCCTCGCGTATGGGAGCCGATTTGGAGGTAGCCCATAGCGCCGGATTAATCAGTACAGGAATTCCTAGTGCAACCGTAAGCATGCCAAGTATAGGCAACCGGCGATTCCAGAAGCTGTTCATGGCGGGCAAGAGTAAGCGTTCATTCCGCGACGTTCTGCCACCCCGCTGAGATTCGCTCTACAGTAACCTCACATTTCCCGATACGAGGTTACCCCCATGAGAAAGCACCGTACTCCAGAACAGTGGCAGACCCTGGTTGATCAGCAGCGCGCCAGCGGCTTGTCAGCACCGCAGTTTTGTAAACAGGAGAAGATCGGTTACGCCAGCTTCTGTAACTGGCGCAAGCGCCTGTCCGACCCGTCGACTGATGAGTCGTCAGGTCCCGGTGAAGCCGGTTTTCTGGATCTCTCGTCGTTAATGGGCAACTCTCCATCCTCCGGCTCCGGCGCCGGCTCCGGCTGGAACATTGTGCTCAGCCTGGGCAACGGCGTGGAACTGCGGCTGAGCCAGAACGGATGATCGGGCTCGATAGTCAGGCCCGGATCTGGCTGTGCACCGAGCCCACCGATATGCGCAAATCGTTCCGGGGCCTGAGCGCCCTGGTCCGGAATCAGTTGAAGCACGACCCGCTCAGCGGCCAGTATTTCGTCTTCGTCAATCGCCGTAAAACTCAGATGAAGATGCTGTATTTTACGACCACTGGTTACTGCCTGTGGGCCAAACGCCTGGAGCAGGGACAGTTCCGCGTGCCTTTATCTGCCTCCGGTCAGCGAGCCCTGACGCTGACGGATCTGCAACTGCTGATCGATGGCATTGAGGTGCAGAAATACCGCCAGTTCAAGCGTTTTCGAGGGGTATAGAAGGCCGGGTTCCGGTATAATATCGGTCATGAATTCAACGGCTTCTGCTCCCTCTCCCAATGTATCGTCCTCCTCGGCTCTGGCCGAGGAGAATGCACTGCTGCGTGAGCAGGTCCAGACCCTGCAGCGCCAGCTGGACTGGTTCAAGAAGCAGCTGTTCGGCCCCAAATCCGAGAAGCAGGCATTTGACCTGCCGGGCCAGAACAGCCTGTTCCAGGAAGGCGATGCACCGGTTCCGGAGAACCCACCGGAAGAGAAAAAGCGCACGGTTAAAGCCTATCAGCGTGGCACCGGTAAGAAGCAGCGGGACGACGACTGCCTGAACGACACCGGCCTGCGCTTCACCGCCGATGTGCCGGTGGAGGTCATTGAACACCTGCCACCGGAACTGACCGGGCCGGAGGCTGACCAGTACGAAGTGATCGGCAGCAAGACCACCTACCGGCTGGCCCAGCGGGCCTCCAGCTATGTGGTGCTTAAGTGCGAACGCCCGGTGTTCCGGCGCAAGGGCACCGAGAAGCTCATCACGACACCGGCTCCGTTCAACGTGCTGGACAACAGCCTGGCCGATGTCAGCCTGCTGGCCGGGCTGCTGGTGGACAAATTCCAGTTCCATCTGCCGCTGTATCGCCAGCACCAGCGTATCCAACAGGCCGGTATCACCGTCAGTCGCAGCACTCTGACCAATCTGGTCAAGCGTGCCATCGACCTGCTGCGCCCCATTGTGGATGCCCAGACCGACAACGTACTGCGCAGTCGGGTACTGGCCATGGACGAAACGCCCATCAAGGCCGGTCATCAGGGCCGGGCCAGCCCGCAAAAGGGCAAGATGAAATCCGGCTGGTTCTGGCCGCTGTATGGCGATGCCGACGAGGTGGTGTTCACTTACTCTAACAGCCGTGGGCGTGCCCATATCGAAGAAGTACTCAGCGAATCGTTCAGCGGCACCCTGATCAGTGACGGCTACGCGGCCTATGCCCGTTATGCCGCCGCCCAGGAAAACGTCACCCATGCCCAATGCTGGGTGCACAGTCGCCGTTACTTTATCGAGGCGCAGAAGGATCATCCGGAGATAGTCACCGACGCGCTGCAACAGATCGCCACGGTGTACCGGAATGAAGAGGCCATCAAAACCCAGGGGCTGACTGGCGAGAAGAAACGCCAGTACCGGTTGGATCACTCGAAACCGGTGGTCAGCGACTTCTTCCAGTGGTGCCGGGATCAGTTGGCGCAAGGCGGCCTCGTGCCCAGCGATTCGCTGACCAAAGCCCTGAACTACGTGCTCAGCCGTGAAGCGAGCCTGACCGTGTTCCTGGAAGACCCGGATGTGCAGCCAGACACCAACCACCTGGAACGGGCACTACGCCCCATTCCAATGGGCAAGAAAAACTGGATGTTCTGCTGGACCGAACTGGGCGCGGAACACCTGGGCGTCATCCAGAGCCTGATCAGCACCTGCAAGCTGCACGATATTACCCCGTACACGTATCTGGTGGACGTGCTGCAACGTATCAGCCAGCACCCGGCCCGTGAAGTCAGCGACCTGACGCCCCGACTCTGGAAACCCCGGTTCGCCGACAATCCGCTACGGGCGCTGATCGACCCACGCCACCCTGACCGACAGAACAAACAGCCGGAGGCCAACGTCCGTGCGCATTGAGGACATGACCATCGACCAGTTGCTGGAACTGAACCAGACCATCTGCCAGCGAATTGATGAACTGCAAGAACAAGAAACCCTGCATGCCTTGAGTCAATTGCGGGTTGGCCTGAAAGTGACCTTCGAAGGCCGGGAAGGACCGGTGTTGGGGATCGTCACCAAAATCAATCGCAAGAGTGTGATCGTGCTGGGTGAGGATGGCAGGAAACAGTACAAGGTCTCGCCGGAGTTATTAAGGCCTCTCCGTGACGTGAAGTAGGTCAACTACGTCGTGGAATGAACGCTTACGGGCAAGAACGAAACAGCCAAACCAAGCCAACCTAAGAACAAGCAACTTGCGAGAGCAATCCTGCCGTCGAAAAAAAGTGAGATAATTACGAAAGGCCACGTCAGAAACCCCATCAGCAAGCCTTTACCAATGAGGGTAATACGATCTCCATCGCGAAAAGGCACACCGAAAAACACGGTCAGCCATCCAGCCACACTGCTGACAAAGAAGACGATCAGGAACCCGATGTCCAGAGCCCTATTCTCGATTCCCAGAAAAGAATATCCAGAGCCGCCGGCCACTGTCGTCGCTACATAACTGAGAAGAACGAGCGTTGAGGGTAAGAAGAGAAAGGCTGAAATATACTGCATTGATAGTAACGTCCTTGTTTTATCAACTCTTATTAAAGTGCTGAGCTTTTCCTCTGAACTTGAAAACCTCACATATTTATCGTCGGAATTACTTGTCGTACAGCGTCAGAGTATTGCACTCCGTTAATCAGTTAACAGGCTCAGAGTGGTTAACGACACAACGGAAACCATTCCCCGAAGAATCAATGTGCTGACCACTTCGAGCAAACACGGTGCCGCCACCGCCAATGTGCTCCCCTCTACCGGCCCAGTCCCTCACGGTTTTTTCAGGATTGTCGGTATCAAGCGGACCGTCAGGACCCTTTGGATTTTCCTTGGGTGCGTTCCTGTAATAGTCGCTTTGAAACCAATCCTGCGTCCATTCCGCTACGTTTCCGGTCATGTCATAGAGGCCTAGCGGATTTGGTGGGTAGCTTCCAACCGGGCGCCGCTCGAACTTCAGCGAAGAGTGGATCAGGGTGTTGCCAGAAGGCGGTATCGAAGGGTCAACATACTCTTTTGGGCGGCGCAGGTAGGGATCCCTCTCGACATCGCCTGTATCGGTGGCATAGGGCACCGCCCTCCCCCGGCTTCGAGCCGCATACTCCCACTGAGCCTCCGTAGGCAAAGCAAAAGGCAGCCCGGTGCGTTCTGCAAGCCAGGCGCAATACCCCTCAGCCTCTCCGTAATTTGGTACTCGGGCGGGCTTTCGGTAATAGTTGGGTGACAAGGGGTCATCCGAAACCATCAGGTACTTTTTTAAGCTGAACTGGTCTGCATATAGGTGAGCTCGCTCAAGATCTTCGTAGTAGACTACCATTTCACCCCAAGTCGTCTCGAACCGCGATATCGAGTAACTATCGATCCTAACGTTAACCACTGGGCGGCTATGATCCGTCAGAGTCACGTAAGGAGTGCCATCAGGCTTCCCAACATCTCCAAGAGCAAACTCACCACCTTGCACGAACACCTGATTATCTATCGCCAGCTCAACTAAGTGAGAGACGGCACTCTCCTCGACGCAGCTAGAAATAAGCGCTGACGAGGCAATTAAACAGGAGATCCTTAAGTGATCAAGTAACGTCCTGAAACCTCTCATATCTATTGCATTGGACTTCAATTTACCTCGGCAGGGTTTTACGCATCCGATCATGAAGATCATCCAGCTGCTGCTGTTTTCGTACGATGTAGTCTTCTTCGATATCGATAAGGCGCGTTGTGGGGCCGTTCGGTTTTAAGCGTTCTTGGATGACTTCAGGCCAGTGTTTACGGGCCTTCTTTCTGTCAATCTTCTGGACAAATTCCATGCCGAATGCTGGCAGGAACAGCATGTAAGAGGTCACCCAAGAAAGAAAGGCCGCCCCAGAAACACCCTCCCCCTCTCTGCGTTCTCTCCCCAAAGTTCTCCTTGAATCAAGAACCAAGTCAAGAAAGGAAATGTCACTGGATTTCAAGTTTTTCTCTATAAACGAATTCTTAAACTCTGTCTTATTGCCGGTCTCGTCAAACCACGGGCCAACTGTCATATAGCTTCTCAAATATTCCCAGAAACTTAATAAGGTTGGTAAGCGCTTGCCCGCTGGAACGCCTGATAGATTCAGCACTATCCGATCGTCGGGGTCACCAAACTTCCGAAGAACAATTTCCAAATTTCCATGAATAATGGCCCCTGAGTACTGATTGACTATCGTATACTCATACGCGACTGCCTCTATATCATCCCATTCTGAGTAGTAGAGTTCGCCTTTTTGATCGTAGTAAATCTCCCGCGTACGCCGATTAAAAACTACAGGTAGCCTGGGCGGACGGCTAACCTCCCATATTGCAGGAGCAATAATGACTAAAACTGAGAGAAAGAAAACCCACCAGTCCAAATTCGAACTATAAGGTGTTCCAAATAGGTTAGGCAGCAAAACAAGCAGTATTCCAACGGCTCCCACAAAAAAACCTACGCCTGTAAGAATCCCCCTGCTATCAGTGCTCCCGGTTCTCAAAGCCAAAGATACCTCATCTTGTGACTCTATGAGACCGGGCTGGGATGGAGCATAGCCAGTACCAGAGCCACCGCTCAGCTGAAGAGCATTTGAGGAACTCCCAATTTTGTTAGTTACAGCGTCAAACAACTTTTTCGCGTTTTCAATCACCAGATATCAACCTTTACCGGAGGCATTTCCAAACCAGGTTGTGGTCGATAGATTAACTCGCCCTGTAGCCCAAAGATTTGGTCATCATCGTGATAAACTCTTCTGTATGTAGCCGTAGCTGCGGCGTTATGAACTCTTGTACCCACATGCAGACTAAAATCAGAACCAGACCAAGTCACAGGGGTTCGCTTTGGCTGAAGGATGTGCTCTCTTTCCTCTGTATCCAGAACAGCTCGTAATTGGCGTTCAACCCATGCCAAAGACCGGTAACCAACACCGCTTCTCAACTCATCGCCAGAAAAATAAATAGTTTCAGGATTCAAAGCACTTTGGCCTGCTAGCTCAAGAATCAACCAGCAATCCTGCATATGGATTCCCGTATGCGGATTTAACCTTGGAACCCTTTCCAGCCTCAACTTGATGGGAAAAATAACCGTGTACAACTGCTCCATTTCATCTCGATAGTTTCCTGACCACTCGGCCGGCTTTACACCAAATCTAGTATTAGCGAGCCAACGCTCAAGCGGTGTATTCTGCGCGTAGTGACGGGCGACCAAGCCTCCAATCAAGGATGCAGTTAGGCCTAGAGACAACGCCGTATAGAAGCCACCCAGCCTAGACAATCCCCGAACTGAAGAAGCAACTTGCAACCCTAGTGCGGCAGCTCTCGCCTCACGATACGCTCTAAAGGCTCTCACACTGAGTGCCAGTTGCCCCGACGACACCCCCATCAAGCCGACCTCAAGAGCAGACGTATCGAAATCACCAGAACGGTACGACTCGATCGCTTGCATGCCAAATACAATTATATCGAAAGCCGCAGTGGCAGCGGTGAGCGCGGCTGCAACTGCACCTACTCCATGGCTATACGCTGCTGGGTTAGGTGACCTTGAGAGTCCTTTATTCCAATTAAGCTCGGAAATCTTGTGCTCTAATGATAAGGCTGCAGCGGTGAAACCAGTGACACTCCCGGTAGCCTTTGCTAAACCTTCGACATCTTTATTCGAATCGGTAAAAAATTCTGAGATTGCAGACACCATGTTCAATCCGGTCAGAACAACCAGAACTGAACGCAAAGGAGCCTTTTCTAAAGCATCCTTGAGGCTGTATGGGTTGCCTTTAAAATATTGGCCAGCATTTGCTGATGTGATACGAATAACGGGCACTTTCCGTGCTTCGACGTCAGGAGGACTAAGAGTCGCCGCTGCATTGCCACTATTTTTTGCCGCCTCACTCAGCCACTGATTCGATTGAACAGCACCTACACTGTCCACCGCCAATGACTGTCCTGTTCGTGCCAATCCAGACACCAAAAAACCACTGCCTAAGAGTGAGATTCGATGCGGGAATCCTCTCAATTCAACTGCGGCTGCAGGCGAAATAGCGTTGAAAAGTATTTGAGTCGGCACAGCCGATGGAATTGGTGCCCGACCCACTAAACCCGACACCTTAGAGTTTATGGAGGCAACCACAGCAGTGGCAGCTTTGGATAGATCTTCAACAGAATCGTTAGCCATATCACCAATTGATACTAGCTTCTCGACGTCACCTAGTGATACACGCTCTCTTATCCCAAGCAACGCATTCCAGAACCAGCGAGTCCCCTCCCCCTGAACTGCGGCGAGGCGGCCGATAGCCCCGGCCCCTTTACTGAAATAGGAGGGACCAAGCAAAGCAAGTCCGAATTTTTCCTGCAGAATGGTGTGATGATCTTCTTTAGCCAGATCCAGGCTCTCGCATGAACTTGCGAGGGTTTCAGGGCCATTCGCACATTCGAGGGTATCCATCCATAGGACCCAGGAATCAAGGAGCCCAGCAACAACGTCTTCAAAATGTGACTGAGACTCATCCGATTCCCGCCACACTCTCTGTAATTTCGGTAGATCTACAAGTTCAGGAAGTTTCGCTTCAAGCTGGCGATCAGTCTCATAAAGATCCTTGATCGTCTTCGCCAAACTCCACTCTCCACCGAATCTGGCTCTTAACCTCTCCTGGTTATCGTGAGCCAGACGAACCAATGCGGCCAGATCTTCGGTAACACCCCATGGATCGTCCACTATCCCCATCACGCGCTGGTCAAATCGCCGGGTAGAGCGCTCCAACCGAGGCCAGTGGGGAATGGTTGGAGTCAGGCCAGTCCAGTCAAACTCCTCAATGGAGGTAACTTCTGGTAAGGCATAAAAGGTCTTTTCATCAAGCAACTGAGTGTTCGGTGAACCTCCTGGCACAATCCTGCGCATAAACTTGCTGCGCTGACCCGGTTCATTCACAATCATTTCGAAATGAGCGTCAGACCATTGATTCTCACTCCAGGCGACATCAGCAGGCTCACCAGAAGGTAAAGACAAGTAGACATTGCCGCGATGATCAACAACCTCTCCACCTCGGGTCGTTTCCTGAAGCAGGGAATCATTAACCGAATACTCAATTAACCTCCCTTCGAACTCACTCCAAACATACAACCAGCCATCTCTCAGAAATCGAGGAACGAGTCCAAGATTCCGATCCTGAAGATCAGTATAACGATCAATATTAGGAAACAGGACCGGCAAATCGGGCAATTCCAGCCCAGCTAAGAGCTCTCCCTCATAGCGCATAGGGCCGATGGCGTATCGAAGGGGTAGAAAAGCCGTCATTAGTGGGCAAGTTGCGCAATAAGTCATAACACGTCCCTGTGTTGGTTATCCGCAGAAGAATCCAGAGCGGCCAGCAAATCCAAGCTAAATTGAAAGCATGGGGCCACCAGATTAGACGCGAATTGTCCTTCCTTTTGTTCGTCACTCATTCTGGAAGGTGAAGGGCGATACTGAGTCATCGATCCATCACTTGAACGGAAAAAGATGCTGTTAATGCCAGACCAAAAATGAGCGGGTAAACGACCGTCGACTCCAGCTAGTCTCGAGACTACCTTGGCATCACCAATCCTCAGCCAGACAGCGTGCCCCTCCGGCATCATCACCTGAACCCTAGACCGCATAAAGTCCAATAATGCTGACTCATCATAAGACGTGTGCAACACCGAAGCCCTCGCGACTAAGGGATGGTTCTTTGCCCACAGCTCTTTGAGCACTATGCTCGCTCCAAAATCAGCAATCATCGGCCCTAATGCTGATACGCCATCGAAAACGCCGTCTTTAAGTACCATTAAAGGGCATACATCCAGTCTCTCTTCATACAAACTTCGCAGGCCACCCGCGATCGCTCCATCAAACAACATGAACATTTTTTTGTCGGACGGCGACAGGCTTCCTTGAATGTTCGAACTCTGCAGCGTCATGAAGAAATCCTCTGGTCCGATCTCACAGAGCAAACCTCCGAAAAAGTTTCTTCGTTTCTCGCTGAATTTCTGAAACTTGCGGCCTGTTTCAGGTCAGCCTCAGTCGGTCGCAGCTGGTCCGCGTTTACAGACTGAGTATCACCGGAATGCCGTGTCTCGGTATGGGGAAGTGTTGAGACTGGCTGCTCAGATAAAGCATCATGAGTCACCACATTTGGCAACAACGGCCCAGTTACCCCAACCCCGCTACCACTCCCGGGCCCACCTCCGGAATTCATCCTCACCAAAGGCCCAGACACTGTCACCCCACTCGGGTCTACCTTCACAAAGCTGCCACCCGCTTTCAGCGTCACCTCGGCTCCGGCTTCGATCACTATTTTCATACCCGCCTTGTGGTGGATTTCGGTGCCGGCTTCCACCAGCTGGTTTTTGCCCTGCTTGCTGTGGTGGCTGCCGTTTACGGTGAGGCTGTAGTCGGCGCCGATACTCTCGCGATGTTCGCCATCTGTGGTGTGGTGGCGGTTGCCTTTGGTGTGGCTGAAGCGGTTGTTTTCCACCGTCAGGTGGCTGTCATTCCTGATAACTTCGGTGCGGTTGTTTTCCGTCAGCAGGTCCAGGTCTTTCTGGGCGTGCACGTAGATCTGCTCTTCGCCCGCTTCGTCTTCAAAGCGCAGTTCGTTGCTGCCCTCGCCCTTGTGGGTTTTGGTCTTCAGGGTGGTCCGGGTTTTGTGTTCCGGCAGCGCGTACGGCGGTGTATTGGTGGCGTGATAGGTTCTTCCGGTGATGATGGGCTGATCCGGGTCGCCGTCCAGGAAAGACACGATCACTTCGTGGCCGATTCTGGGCAGGGCCATAAAGCCGTACTGGCCTCCAGCCCAACCCTGGGCCACGCGCAGCCAGGCACTGCTGTGCTCGTCGTTCTTGGAATAGCGGTCCCAAGGGAATCGTACTTTCACCCGGCCGTACTGGTCGCAGTGGATTTCTTCACCCTCGGGGCCGGTGACGATGGCCATCTGGGGGCCGTCCATCACGGGTTTGTGATTACACAGGGGGCGCCAGGTTTTGTCGGCCGGGATGGCGCTGAAGGTGTTGTGATAGCGGGTGGGCTCGCTGCCACCCTCTTCTTCCA
>NZ_JASSVO010000025.1:0-45134 GCF_030541085.1 Marinobacter sp. ST-43 | reverse complement strand
TGGGGAAATCAGGCAGCCTGCCAGGGTGGCAGCTTTGCCGTGGAATCAGTGGCAGCTTTCGCGTGGAATGGGTGGCAGGCTTCGTCTGGAATCAGTGGCAACCTTGGTCTGGAATACGCACACGGCAATTTTACGTTTCAACGCTAGCTTTCCTGGCGCGTTGGCCTGCTGAGCCTCAAGCTGTGCGGCGCGCTGCTGCTCAGCACTTACCGTTGGCTCAACATCCTTCATCTGCGGGGTTTGGGTAGCACAGCCTACCAATGTAACTGCAGCTGCAAGAGCTAGAATTTTTTTCACAGGATTCTCCAGATCATTATCGTTTTTAATCAGAACCGTGCATACAACTCGAGCCGGTGGGAAGCTGCCACTAGTGAGCCCAGCTCGAATTCATAGTGCCAAGCAGAGCGGATGAGAGGAGTTTAATGGGGAGGACCGACATCCGCTGTCGCTTACAAGAAATCAATTCTCTGCATCAGGATAGTGACCTAACGGTGTTGGTAAGAAAACTCTATTTTTCAAGTTTTTACAATCAACACGTCGTTTTCAACCACTCATCAATAGTGTGAGGAGAAAGCAAATCTGATGAGCCTACAGCGAATTAGGCAACAGCCAGTTTTTTACTTAAGATCAAAGATTCAACATCACTCATGCACGTAGACCCAGCCACCAACGCGCTCCAGAGTTCCTCCGAAACCATTGCCCGGATACTTCCCATCTGGAACATAAATGAACCGATCCCAGTTCATCATCGCTCTGGAGACCAGTGCAGTTAGCGCCCAGCTGTTATCGCCATACTCCGCCAGCTTTCCCTCATCAGTCACGATCTCTAAGGGCGGTAATTTCTGCGGCATGTGTGACAGGTAATCCGGAACCAATTCCGTGAGCTCTTTCGGTGGCTGACCATTCACCTCGACATACTTCTCTACTGCGGCAACCACAGGTTGAGCTCGCTCCGCAGCAAGCTCGAATCCGTACATTCGGAGTTCACCGCCAATCCAACCTCCCAATGAGACACCGCCAATTATCCCTATGGCAATCTGAGGGAACCGACTGGACTGGTTTGCCGGAGGCCGGCGCAGAACCAGCCGGAATAGCCACGAAAGCAAAGTTACCGCGCCCCAAAGCAACACAACAAAAACGGCCACCATAGGAAGCAGTTCTAGGCCAGCCGTTGACCAGCCGCCTGTTCCTCGCACCGTCAGAATCGCTGGCCAGATGAAAGGTGCCGAACTTGCAAGAAGTAACCCGATAACGATTTTCAATTTATAACGCCCAATAATAGCCCTGAATCTTCTCTGCCATTGCCACCCTACGCCGAGCCAGGAAATCCTCATAATTCTCGGGCGAGTAACTCTCCAGCTCTGTTGGCAAGCAATTCACCGCGAGGTTGTCCTGCAGCTTATCCAGGTTTGTTATAGCGCCCAGCACAGGCTCTCCGGTTTCGCACTGCTTAAAGATTGTCGCCATGTAGTCCGCAGGAGCTTTATCCCCAATCTTGATATTCACCTCCTGCTGCAGGTACACAAAGTTCGCAACCTGGTTGTATTTGCCCCGAGACAGCCCCTGCTTCTTCAGGAAATTGCGGGGGAACACATGGTGGATATCGCCGTGGTGGTTGAGCATATCCCGCACAGAGATATCTTTGGAAAGGAAGCCTTTGTCACCCAAATAAGCCTGGGCCGCCAGAAATGCCTTGAAGACCGGTGAGTTTACCGTCGAAGTATTCAGCGCCTGAACCAGCCCGACCTTCCAGAAGGTATCCGACAATTCCGCCGCCTCAACATCCGCCAGCAAATCAGCAAACGGCCGGTCCTGAATTGCTTTGATGTCCCTGTCCATCTGGGATTCAGGAGACGAAGAATAACGGCCGGTGAGAATCGACATCACAAACCAGCGCCGCACCCAGGACTCAATCCGTGGCTCATTGCCCAAATCGCGTTTCAGTTTCAAATACAGGATGTAGGCAAAGTTCAAAGCGTTCCGGGACCGGATCATCGTGCGATCCACAAAACCCGAAGAGCGGATAATCATCAGGAATCGCTTGAAGTGCGTCTCGTTGATGAACTCCAGCACCCCTGCCCTTAGCGATTCGAACGATGCTTCCTCGATCGACTTCTCGTAACTTCGAGTCTCAAAGTTACGACCGGACAACAGCCCTACCAAGTCGGCCAACTTGCCCCGATTGAACCGCGAAGTGAACGCAACCCGTAAAAGGTCAGAATAGCCTGGGTCGTAAAGATCATCATTCTCCTGCCGCAACCAGCGCATGGCCTTGAAATAATCCGTTTGCGCGAAAGCCGCATCATTCTGCTCCATCAAACCATAGAACTCCGGAGCGACCGCCAGGTGGCAAAAATAGTCGATGGCTTTACGCAAAGTATTACCACCAAACTCCTCGTTGGCGGCAATCTTCGACATCGCAAAATCCGCCTGACTGAGAACGACACCTTTGGAGTTGATGCGGATAAAAATCTCTGTAACCGTTTCGATATCAAGATCGTGGGACAGCTCGATCAAACCGATCTGCTTGGAGAGAATATCCGTCAGCCTACCAAGGCGGTCGTGGAGCAAGTCCTCATCCACGTCCGGGTTTGCCGAGAGATATTCGCGCGCAATTTTATGAGGCTTGAGCTGCCCACTGATAATGGGCCCGATATCCGGCAACCAGGCTTTATCTTTGTCGATGGCCGGGTTGGCCACCTCAAACCGCTCCTCCATGGGGTGGAAAGCAATGCGGATGCGTACCGTTTTGTAGTCCTGATTAATCACCTGCTGATTGGCGATGGCGGCCCGAAGAGCCGTAACGCGCTGCTGACCATCGATCAAAATCTTTTTGCCTTGGGCGACACCGCCATCCTTCAGCTTCACTGACGGATTCTGCCAGGCGATGATGTAACCCACGGGATAGCCCTGGTACAGGCTGTCCATCAAGTCCCGAACTTTGGATGAGTCCCACACAAACGGGCGCTGAATTTCCGGGATGGCGATTTCACCGGAATTCACCCACGCCATGAGCGTGCCGATCAGGTGTTGGTTAACTGAATAGCATTGGGAACTCATCCGTTCTCTCCCGAATATATGATCTGGTGTTAAATCTCAGTCAGAGCTGACATACACTTTCAACTCCGTTTTTGGCAACTTAAACAGCGTTGAAAGGTTAGCATGCATATACCTTTAGGTTTTCGAAACCTTATAAGCTCTCCACCCCCACTCAGACCGTTTTTTATTGTACGAAAGCAGCGCCACGCCATTTACAAACTCACCATCCACAACATTATTCTTAGTTACCAAGTTGGCTGGTATAAAAATATCTGAGCTAGTAAAGGCAAAACCCGATTCATGCACACTAACACTCTCTCGAAACTCTTTCTTCAAACCAATAGGTGCCGGGTCCTGGGTTTTACGGGCAGACAGAACGCGGAATCTCTCACCGCGAGCTGTAGAATATCTACTCAAACGAACTCTGATCACATCACCTTCAGAATAGTCACCATCGAGCTCTGAGAACGGGACAACGCCATTTATAACTTTACTGACTAAAAAGTGAATCAGCTTTTTATCCCTGTTGACATGATCAACAACGGCAAGTTGGTCTTTAAAAACATCCCAAGCCTCACCGGGCTCACGCTTATCAACAGAAAACATCTGGAATCTTTTTTGATTATCCCATTCGCCTTTAACTTTTATCGGATCACCAAGCACACTACGTGACAGGTCAAACTTCTTATCGGGTATCACAACCTCTACTGGCTCTGAAGCCCCCTTTAAATAAATCCGTCTTTTTGGCTTATCTTCTTTACCGGGAATTGTAAAGACATCACCAACGTTTGCAGAAATCCATGGCAGCTGACTGAACAATGCGCTTTCCGCAGCGCCCGAGTTACCTTTATAAAACTCCTCATTCGAGCCAGACCTGGGGGTGGTGGAATACCAATCCTGATTTTCAAACCGTTCAATTTCAGGTGGAACTTTGTTGCCCTCCCTCCGCTTAATTTCCAGAAAACGATTGATTTCGAACTTCGCTTCGGGGAACTTACTCCGTTCAATCAGCAACGATGCAAGCTTCCCGCGGACCTTCACCGAAAAGCGGTCATCAGAGGAACAAAGCAGAGCCTTGCAGTAACAGCTCAATGATAGGTCCGGGTCATCAGTGCCACAGATATCGCCTAAGAGCTCCCAAACCCAATAGTCGTTAGGTTTTGCGCGAGCCACATCGAGGGCAAATTTAAAGGCATCTTCATTTCTTTGAAGTGTGAGAAGCACTTTCGCCTTGTTCAAAAACAACCAGATATTGTCAGAATACTCACCCAAGGCTCGATCAAGGTAAGGAAGAATATAAGATGCGAGCCCGGGGTCTTGAGTTCTTCCAGCCTCCTTGCTCGCCTGCTGTATTACTCGCTCGGCGAGGGCCGGAAGCTCTTTGCTATCATCCGTGCGGAATCGCTCCCAATCCTCTGGACGCAAAAACTCCAGATTCCACAATCGGCAGAATGCGGCCATGTTGAAACGATCCGCGCCGGCGAACTTCGCGGCCACCTGCAATATAACGGAGTGGAGAAGCGACGGCTTCTCAACGTTAAGCCGTAGATACTCATTGAGGTTTTGCTTGATGGGCTGCAAATTAGCGTCACTCTGATCCAGCAGCTTCTTCACAAGACGATACAGCTCCCAGCCGAGTGAGACGGATAGATCACGATCGCCCGGTGTGTCCTGAAGTAGCTCACGATAGATAGCCGCCGCTCTATCATGCTGTCCAGCCTTGCTCAGCTGTTTAGCTTCGTTGACCCGCTGGCCCTGCGGGCTGCAGAGCGAGATGGCAAACTGCCGTTGTTTCGTCAGCACGTCATCACTCTCGGGCACCGTGATTGCCTCAAGCTGTTGGCGGTAATGACTGAGATTAGCCTGCTGACCTGCTTTGGCATCCCGTTTGATCAGGTCAATCAAGCACCAGCCAAAGGCCCGATCGTCCCACTCATCTTTATCGGGGGCGCCCATTCTTTGTAAGGCCATCTGATAGGCTTCTTCAATCTCACCGGCTTTTCGCTTTGCAAACACGTCTTTACTGGTAATCATGCACTCAATCCTTCTGTCAGCATTACCTCAACGTCTGGCAATAGCGACCCCGGACTACAGGCAGTAATCAATGGCTGATATTTGGTGAACCGTTTTTTGCCGTCAAAGAAAATATCGCATACAGCCACATCGTTGCCCCGAGCAAATCTATAGCGAACATGCCATTGATACTTCTCGGCATTCTGTATACTGATCTGACGCTCAGATGCCAGCGGAAGCAAACGCCGATGAAAGTCATTGATGAAATCATCTTCAAAGTGAATCTGGTCAGCGGGTATTACAGGTCCACCAGCGATTGGCTGCCCTACAAGAGGAGCCAATAAATTTTGCACATCGGCTGAGAGAGATGACGGGATGGGTGCCGTTACACGCTTAACTTTCTCCTTGCTGTCGTAACCAATGTCCACCCGGGCAAATTCGTTACCTCGGCAGAATGTATAAGCTTCCTGGTATTGCTGATGGGCGATAGAGTCAATCGAAATATCGTGATCAGCTATCAGTTCCCTAACCCTGCTGAGAACTCCAAGCAGGAATTGGGCTCCTTCCGGGATTCCGTATGTTTCATCAATACTGTCTGGCCTGTGCACTGCGGTAGACGAAGGTGCCGTCACCACCCGCTCATCTTTCAAAGGTCTGTTCGGCTCGGGACTTTGGTTTACCGGAGAATCAAAACCAGCGGGCGTATTGTCCGGGTTTGGTGTCGGATTCGGCATAAAACCACCGAGCCGGCCAACAGGTTTCAACCGACTACCAATCTTGATATTCGGCGCGTCAAGCAACCACAGGCGGTCCGAAGTCCGTGTAATCGCTGTATAAAACCAACGAAAATAGCCTTCGGTCAGCTGGTTTTGATTGGTTTTACACTTTACAAATACATTATTCCATTCGCTACCTTGCGCCTTGTGACAGGTAATGGCATAGCCAAACTTCAACCGCAGTGCGTTAAAGTAAGGGTCAGACATCAGTGTATTCTTGAATTCCAGGCTGCCCTTTTTGAGCCCCCTGTTGCGCATACAAAAATCAACGTACAGCGCCTTGCTCTCGTCGGAACTTAACGACGGCAGGTCGCTGTAGAGCAGGCTTTCAATTACCTTGGCCTCGAAAAATCTCGGGGTCCCTTCGAGGTCTCTGAACCCTACAACAACGTCCTTGAATTCAAGAGATATGCCGACGCTTTCGACCTGCCCTGTTTCTTCATTTCGCCTTTTAATGGTGACTGGACGGCGTTCAGTGGCTCCAAGCACTTTTCTCACAACCCCGAAATCACCATTAGAGATAAAAAACCCGTAAGCATTGCTGTTACTTACGGCCATCACTTTGTCGCCGGCTTGAACGTACTCACATCCCGGGAAAAAATGCTCCCTTATTCGACGGTTATAGGCCGCAACATCAGCGTTTGAGTAAGCGATAACAATGGACTCACCGTTAATCCTGCCACCACAGGACTCAAGGTACCGGTCCATCAGATCGCCATGACTGACAGGCTGTACATCCGGCGTACTGAAATCTACGGAAAGCTGATTGAAAACACGTTTTTTCAAGGAATTGCGCAAAGCAATGGAATTACCCATCACACCGCTATCTGCCTTTTGACGCACAACTTCGGTGAGCTCATAGCTGGTGGAGCGCACACTGTGCTCCCGAAGCAAATATTTCTCGTCCAATGCCGGAGAAAATGACATACCAACAGGCGGCAGCTGGGCATCGTCGCCGATGAAGATGACCTTTTTGCTGTGATCGTTATGATCAAGATTCACATACTTCAGAAAATCCCTGAGTATGTACCCCGAACCAAAGCGAAAGAACTCCGCCTCACTGTATGCATCTGAAACCATGGATGCTTCATCAACAATGAATACAGTATCCGCCGGAAGTTCATTTACCGAAAGCTCGGCGTAGAACTTGTAGGTTTCAGTCCCATCAACATCAGCGTCTTTATATTCCCGAATATCCTTGAACGAATATATGGTTCGATGCAACGTATAAGCGGGAGATTTTGTCTTACTTGCAATGACCTTCGCTGCCTTACCTGTCGGTGCGGCCAAGACATAGTTTCGTCCAATTGCGCGAAAGTACTCTGTCAGCCCTTTTGTTATAAATGTTTTACCTGTACCTGCGTACCCCCTTAGTATAAAAGCACTCTCATTTCGGGAAGACAGGAATTCTCCAAGCTGTTTAACGAGCTCAGCCTGGCCATTTGTAAGCGTATATTCCGAAAAGCTATCCTCAAGGCTCAATAAACGTCTTGTAGCCTCCTCTCCCAGGTCAATTCGACTAGCAGCCTCAGTGGATGCTTGGTGGAACCTTGACAACTTCTCCTCGTCAAGTGACCTGTCAAGCTGGGCAATCTGCTCCTGTGCTTTGCGTTCCGCTGCCTGAAGCTTCTGCAATTCCTCTTTCGCACTCTCAAGCTGGTTACGCAATTCTTCATTGGTAGCTTTCAAATTTGAATTCAGCTGCTCCGGAGAAGTCGGCTCTTCAAAATCCGGATATTCGGGCTGCGCAGGACCAGAACAAAACGTTGAGTAAAGCCACCGCCCCAGTAAGTAAGCATCTTTTAGAATCTGCAGGGCCTTGTCCTGGACCACTTCTTTGCCATGGGCTGCCTTATTGCCCAAGATACGGATCGCGTGAAGCTTCTGGCGAATGGCATCGTCAACCACCGATTCGAATTGCTCAGACGTCAGTTTCTCAAATAGCCCGTCATCAGGGTTCGAGCTCAGGCCCAGGTTCCGATACAGAAATCCGACTAACGATTCAGCAAAGCAACGCAGCTTGACGGTGGCTGTCGCAGGGTCGTCCTGCACATATCTCTCAGCCAGAGCCGCGTGTTTGTATAGTTCAGGCCACTGATCGGCCAAAAGAGAAAAGTTTTTCGAATCCATGGTCTGCCTCTACATCTTATTCGACTTCAGAACGGAATATCGTCATCGTCAAAGTCGTTTAATGCGTCGTAATCCTTCTTTTTACCCTGTGCCGGTTCATAATCAAGAATGTCCGGGGTCGCCAAACCGGTAAGTGTTCTCGAACCGTCGCCCGCTCCGCTAATTTCCTCACCGACCAAGGTTGAATCAATCAACAAAGCCCTAAAACTAACGCAGCGGTTTAAAAGGATGCTCTCAGCCAGCTCCTCCCTGCTGTCGACCCAATGAACTTCCTTCTGGCAATCGGTACAGAAGCGAATACCCTCATCCCGAGTGACAATGAGGTCTGCCCATTCTTTGGAGCAGGAATAACCCCAGGGGCAGTTACGAATCGTGCTGTCACTCATTGACAAAAACCTCCCACGCCACCCGATAATCCTCCTCCCGATCCGGCCGGAAGAACGGCGCTTTGTATTCCACGGTGCGCTCCACCGGCCCGCCGGGAAGCGTGTCGTCCATATAGGTTTTGTAGACGCTGCCTTCCTGCAGGTGCTGGATGTCTTCCCAGCCGAGGGCGATGCCCGGTTCTTGTGGAGAGCCTTTTCTTTCTGGTGTGTCTATGCAGTAGAAGGTGCCTTCGGTGAGTTCCTTCTTGTTGGCTTTTCTGGGCAGGCCTACGCCTACCAGGCCTTTGCTGGGGGTGAAGACGATGCGGCCGGTTTGGTCGTAGAAGGTTTCGGCTTCGTACTGGCGCATGACGGGGAACTGGACTCGGTAGATGGTGAGCAGTTCTTCCAGCGTGAGGCCGAGGGCCTGGGCGACGAGGACATCGATTTCCACCAGGGCCTGGCGGCGGGCGTAGTCGGTGCGCAGGGCGTTGCTGCGTTGCCACTCGGGGGTGAGGTTGGCAAAGAAATCCTGCGGTAGCGCGGCGATGGGTTCGCGAGTGGCCCAGTGTTGTTGGCGGAAGCTGTCTTGCCAGTTGGATTGCCAGAGGTTGGCGTAGTGATTTGTCAGACAGTACAAAACTAACCCTCTGAACCTTATCCGCGTATCACTGATCAGTGGCATCAGACGAAGAACCGACTCGTATAAATCGTTTTTCCCTGTTGTTTTAAGCCAGAAATCAAAGACCAGAGACGCGCAGGCTGATCCAAAATCCAGCATTGCTTTCTGGTCTTTAAAGGTTGTCGAGATAACAGGGTGGATATGGGCAGCACCTTTTGGGGCAACCATACCCAACAGCGTGCGCTCACCTGACTGACTCAACTGCCTGCGACAGAACAACCGATAATACTCCGTCACGAACCGCTCCCGATGCTCGCTCTCTTCCACCCAAGGCACGCGCGGGGTGCGGTCGCGGTAGGTGGCGGGATCGCAGGCGGGGATGTAGTTGGTGCGCGGCAGGTAGTCGTCCGGCAGGGTTTGCAGGTCGAGGATATCGTAGTGGCTGTTCTGGGTGCACTCTGCCCGCGGGGTTTTGTAGAACGGGCTGCCGACGAAGAAATGGGGGCCGGAGAGTATCCATTGTTCCGGGTTCTCCGGGAAGCGGGTTTCCCGTTTGATGGTGCCGTCTTTCTGGGCGTTGGTTTCGTGCCACATTTCCAGCGACAGGTACTGTCCTTTCAGATCCCCCAGCCGCCGGGGCTGGGCGGCGAATTTTTCCAGTACGTTGGTGAGCTGCCGGGCGTGCAGGGCCGGCAGGCGCGCTTCCAGGGCATCGGTGCTGGCTTCGTCGTAGAGTTGGGCGAACAGGGCCAGTTCGTGTTGGCCAATTTCAATAATTCGGTCGCGGTGGCCGTTTGTGTTCCAGACGGTTTTGATGGCTCCGCTCGCTGATTCCACTTCATCCTTGATTCCCGGCACTTGCCCCTGCCCTTCGTGGGCAAAGCTGATATCCACAGTTTGGGGAATAAACAGGTTGGCAAAGTGGTTGAAGTGCACGTGCTCATCAAAGGGGCCATAAACGTTTGCGCTGAACTTCGTGTGGTGATCGACTTCCGCAAACAAATTCACTTCATTGATGTACTGGAAGTGCTGGCGCAAACGCCGATACACCTCCCGCCGGAATCCTGCACCTTTGGGATCGTCGTAAATCCCTTCCGGGTGCAAGAAGCCACTCACGCCCTGCTCGTTCACATTGGCCCAGGCCCGGGGCAGGAAGCATTTGTATAGATTTGTCTGCACGCCTTTGAGCTGCGGGTAGTTCTGGGTGGCGTTGAGGAACGCCTGGGAGCCTTCCGCTTCCGCCAGTTCGGCAAACCAGGCCTGCTGTAATTGCGGGCTGCGCTCGAAGGCGGCTTCGCGCTCGTCGGTCAGTTGCTTGGCACTGAGTTTGTGCAGTACAAAAGCCGGGTTGTGGTCGCCGAGGATGCCGCCTTCCTGCCATTCCACCTTGCGCCAGGGCGGGTTTCCAAGAGTGATGTCGAAGCCGCCACGGTTGGCGAAGATATCGGCGAAGGCCAGTTCCCAGTGGAAAAAGCGGTAGTGTTCACCCAGTTCATTGGCAATCGCCAGGGTGTTGAAAAACGGGTTCTTGAACAGCTTTTCCAGGTTGAGTTCGCCGCGCTGGTTGCTGACTTCCCGGGCGGCCTGGGTTTCCGCCCGTAGGCTTTGCTGGGGCTCGTCGGCGGCGAACAGGTCGTCTACCGGTTTGGCGAACAAGTCTTCGCCCTGCTCTGCCGGCTTTTCGTTTTCCGGGGTGGTAGTTTCCGGGTTTGAGGTGCCGCCCAGCAGGCTTACCTGTTCCGGCGCAAACTCAAAGGTGCCGGCGCTGTTGAGGATGGTGTTCAGGTCGAACAGCCATTTCTGCCGGTCCGGCAGTTGGTCCACTTTGTCCAGGGGCCAGAACCAGAGGGCGCACCAGTAGTCCATGGCCAGTTTCAGGCGGCGGTACGGGGAGGCGATGCGGGCGTTGGTGTTGAAGATGCCGTGGGCGCGCAGGTTGTCTTTTTCCCGGGTGGTGGTGTGGTGTTCTTCCACCTGTTCCTGGCCCCACAGGGGGTAGGTGTCTTCGGTGCGCCGGCGGTGTTGTTCCAGCATCTGGGTGTGTTCGCGCCACAGGCGGTCTACGGCATCGCTCAGGCTTTGCAGGGTTTTGATTTCCTGCTCGTCCAGCGGGGCGCAGAAGTCTTTTTTCCAGTCTTTGATTTTCTTGAAGGCATCCGGGCGCAGTTGTTTGGCCACTTTGTCGTTGTAGCCGGCCATGCCGGGATCGGGTAACAAAAAGTGATAAATCTCGTTTTCGCCGCGGCCGCCCTCGCCTGTCGGGTTCAGCAGGGTTTCCGGGGTTAGCCGGCGCGGGGCGTTGTTGTACCAGAGGCCTTCTTTAGCCTGTTTCTTCAAAGCAATCTTCGGAAATACCTCTCGGCGCGCGCCGATCAGGCTGTTGCCGGTGAACAGCTGGTAGCCGAACCAGGGTACGTTATGGCCGCCGCTCAGGGCGTTCAGCCACAGGGACACTTCCGCCAGTTCCACGGCGATGGGGTTCAGATCTACCCCGTACACGTTGTGGTCGGCGATGTGCATTTTTACCCGCTGGAGTTCGCGCTGGTAGTCCTCGTGGGGGATGCGTTCGCCCAGCTCCTGTTGTTTGCGGGTCAGGTAGGCTTCCACCAGCTGGTTCACGGCTTCGTTAAGGAAGGCCGCGCTGCCCATGGCGGGTTCGCACACGGTTAAGTCGAGAATGTCGTCTGCGGTTACCTCTTCCGTCAGGCGTTCTTTGAGGGTGTATTTCACCAGGCTTTTGGTGAGCACTTCCGGGGTGTAGTAACTGGCGGATTTTTCCCGGTCGCGCCCGGCCATGCGGTAGATGAACTTGCCTTTGGGGTGCACGCGCAGGCTGAGTTTGCCGTCGATTTTGTCGTACACGCGCTCTTTGTCGTCGAATTCTTCCAGCTGGCTGGCGGTAACGAAGTAGCCGGTGTCCAGTTCGTCAGGGTTGATGTTCTGGCCTTTGGGAGCGACTTCGTAGAGGTCTTCGGTGGCGAAGAAGCCCCGGTAGCTCAGCAGGGCTTCATACACGGCACCCAATTGGTTGATACCCAGCTGGGTGTAGCTTACCCGGCCCCGGCGCTTTTTACCTTTGGCGGGGCGTGTGAGCGACATGCTCTGGATCACCTGCTGCAAGGTGGCGTTGCTGAACACCACGCGGTTGAGCAGCGGGGTTTTGGCCGGGTCGAACAGGTGGCTGTCCAGGCCTTGCAGGGTGAAGGCGTTGGTGGTGCTTTCGTGCAGGTTGTCTTGCTGCTGGCTGGCCTGGTTGCCCTGGTAGATCAGGCTGAACATGCGCTGCAGGCTGTGGTGGAAGTAGTGGCCCTGCCTGCTTTCCTCGGTGGTCAGGCGCACCATTTCCAGATCGCGCAGGCTGTCGAGGCTGTAGCCCATGCGCCAGGTTTCGTCGTCGGTGGGCAGGTAGCCCAGTTCCGGCCGCGCTTCGATGTAGAAGAGGAACAGAATGCGGTACATGTAGCGCAGGCATTCCTTGGAGAGCTGGTCGGCATCCAGGGCGTTGCTGCCGCTGTAGATGCCTTCCTTGCGGTCGCGTGCCTGTTCGATGAGTTGTTCGGCGGCCTCGTTGCCAAGGGCTTCGATGGCCTGGCGCAGGGCGTATTTGAGGTCGTCGGAGACTGCAAAGGCGTGTTTGTGGCTGTTTTCGTCCAGGCTGTCCAACCTGCACTGGCCTTCATCTGGCGCGAGGCTTTCCCGGTGCAGCAGTACGGCGGTGGCTTTGAGGGTTTTGTCGTCGCGCCGGCCGAGGATTTCTTCCCAGTCGAAGCGCAGCATGCGGTTTTGCGACCATTTGTAGCGGTCGATCAATATGCCTTGGCGGTCGCTCAGCAGCAGTACCCAGCGGGGCGGATTTTCGTTGTGGGGTGCGTTCTGGCGGAACACGGCCTGGTCCAGGATGTGGTACCAGTCGGTGTTTTTCAGGGCATCAAAGTGCGGGCCGGGGCCGAAGAACTGGTTGCTGTGCAATTTGAGGGAGAGCGGGTCTTCGCCTTCGTTGTCGGCATCCAGTGCGCCCAGTACCCACAGCTGGTCGCCCAGGGTGCTGAGCACGGGCAGTTCGGTGTTGGGGGCTACGGTTCGGTTTTGTGGCTGGTACGGAATGCCCAGGGTGCCTAGCAGGTCTTTGAAGAATTCCCGCTGCAGGCGAATACGCTCGGCGACGCTGCGCTCGGTTTTGAGTTTGTGGCGCAGGGCGAAGTAGCTCTGGTTGAGGTTGCGCAGGGCGCGGTGGGGCGTGGTGTATTCCGCCCCGGCCTCTTTGGCCTGCTCTTCGCGGGCATCCCAGTCTTTGATGGTGTCGGCAAAGTCGCCCTGGAACACTTCGGCCAGGTAGTGGGCACTGAAGAATTCGTTGTCGTTGGTTAACCCGATGAAGGTGGCGGCGGTGTCTTGTACGGCCATGGTTAGTCCTGCTCCCCGGCTTCGCGGGTGAATACGGCAATAATCTGGATAAACGGCACGGGTTCGATGGTGAGGGTGTCGCGCACCCAAGTCTGGTAGTCATCGAACACTTTTTCGATGCGGCCGATGCGCTCTTCCCTTCTGGCAGCTTTGAAGTGCTCTGCCTGGGCAGATTTTTCCAGCTGGAGCTCTATCTGTTTTACCTGCCGCTGCTGGAGTGCTTCCAGTGCCTGCAGCTGTTCTGTCAGCTCTTCGTTCTTCTGTTCTGTGTAGGCCTGCTGGCGCTGGTGCATTTCTGCCTTGGCGGCGTTGATCACCGGCTGGCGCAGGTCTTCGAGTTCGCTGATGTTGATCGGCTGGGCGCGGTTGGGCAGTTTGTTGTCCAGTTGCAGGGTTTGCAGCCAGTGCTCTGCCGGTTCCACGGCCGATACTTCGCCGTTGCGGGTTTTAATGGCAAACCACTCCCAGATCACCGGGTGGGCCTTGCGGTTGGGAATCAGCCCGCTGACCAGGAAGACGGATTCGCCCGGTTGCAGGGCCTGTTTCACGGCGTTGGTATCCGGCAGGGCCAGTACCGGCGCGCTGTGGCGGGCCACCTGGGCCAGCAGTTTGTCTTGTAGCCACTGAATGGCCGGGTGCTGGGGCCACAGATAATGGAGTTTGGGCCAGGCGCTTTCGTCTTGCCGGCTGCGGCGGATTTCGTCTTCAAACCGCTGTTTATCGGCGGTGAGCACCAGGCTGCCATCGCTGGGGCTGATTTCCGGCGGCAGGAAGCGGAACCGGTAGTCCAGATCGTCTGGCGGCGTGATGGTGAGGGTTTGTTTGTCGTTGTTAGCACTGAACTGAACCTGCTTGCGCTCGCGGTTCAGGGCTTCCAGGGCCTGGCGGGCGAATTCGTAGTCGCTGGGGAACAGGCTGTACCGATCTACCGTGTGCTGTTCGGCCTGTTCTTCGGTTTTCGGTGCCGCTGCCTCGGGGTTCAGGAACAGCGCCAGCAGGTCGTCGCCTTCGTTGCTGTCGTCGGCCTGGTATTTGTCATCAAAAGCTTTGGCATCGGTGCCTTCGGCCATGGCTTCCATGGTGAGGGCTTCTTCGGCTTCGGCATCGTGCACTTTCATGAAGGTGGCCGGGTCGCCGATGTTTTTGTAGGCCTGTTCGTCTTTCTCTTTGAGGATTTCCAGTATGCGCTGATCGCCGCGCACTTTGGGGTTGTCGCTCTGGTTAATCAGGTAGGTGATGATCGGCGTTTGTTCCTGGCCGTAGCGGTCTACCCGGCCGTTGCGCTGCTGGAACACCATCAGCGACCAGGGCAGATCAAAATGCACCAGCCGGTGCGAGAGGTAATGCAGGTTGATGCCCTCGCTGGCAACATCGGAGCACAGCAATACGCGCAGTTTGCTTTCCGGTTTGCCGAAGTCTTCGACGATGCGTTGCTGGTCGATATCCGGCAACGTACCGTGCAGTATTTCAACAGCCTCGGTTTTGAGCTTGAGGTCATCCTGCAACTGCTGCTTCAGCCACTTAACGGTTTCGATGCGTTCGCTGAATATGACCAGGCGGTCGTTGGTGTCGGTTTTGCTCCAGCCGAACTCACGGCTGCCCAGCAACTTCAGTAGTTTCTGATATTTGCCAAAATGGGCCGTATTAACGTTACTCAGGGATAACAACAAGCTGTTGAGGGCCTGGACTTCCTGCTGTTCGTCTTCGGTAACTTCCGGCTTGTTCGCCAGTTTTTTGATGCGTTGCCGCACAGAAACTTCCGCCGCAGCCGGGGAGCTGAAGATGGCCTTTTGCAGGCCGATGCGCACCAGTTGGCCGTTTTTGGTGGTGCTGTGCTCGCCCCGGTAAGTGAACGGTACATCCAGCAGCGCCTGGTAGGCGGCTTCTTCTTCCGGGCTGGCGTTCAGGTAGATGTCGTTTACTACCCGTTCTTTGAATTCCTGCTGTACCTGATCCCGGATGTCCTTCTTGAACCGGCGAATGACCAGCCCCTTATCCCGGAAGTCTTCCCTGGCGTAGTCGTCCGGGTCGGAAATGGCGGTGGGGTCCAGCATGTTCATCAGGCTGGCGAACGACCGTGCCCTGCCGTCGTGGGGCGTGGCGGAGAGCATGATCAGGGTGTCCGACCGGCCCGCCAGGAGTTGCGCCAGCTGCGCCCGCTGGGAGCTGCTGCCACGCTCGGCCACGTTGTGGACCTCATCAATCACAATGATGTCCCAGTAGGCCTTTTCGAGATGCTGGCGGTATGCATTGCCCTGCTTGAGGGTGTCGATGGAGATGATCGACTTATCGTAGTAGTAAAACGGGTTATGGTTGCCCGGAATGTGGTTACGCACCCGCTGCAGGCCGGCGGAATCCAGCCGGGTGAGCGGGATGGTAAAGCGGTTCCACATTTCTTTCTGGAACTGGGTCATCATGCTTTTGAGGGTGAGCACAAGGATGCGCTTGCCCCGGCCACGGCGCATGAGCTCGGTCATCAGAATGCCGGCTTCCAGGGTTTTACCCAGGCCCACGGCATCGGCAATCAGAATACGCTGGCGGTTCTGTTTAAGCGCCTGCAGGGCCGGGTCCAGCTGGTAAGGGACTGGGTCCATCGCGGCTTTATGGCCGAGGTGGATTTTCTCATCTGCCGGGGTGATCTGGCGCAGCTGGGTTTCGATAAATAGGCGGCTTTTCTCGAAGCCTGGGGTCAGGTCCTGCTCAAATTGGGTTTCCGCCGGGTCCAGCACGCGGATGGTGTTGGCCTGCTCTTCCAGCCGGGTCAGGAAGCGGGCGCTTTTGCCATTGACCAGTTCCGAAAGACCATCAACGGTAAGGGCGTAACCGCCATCATCACTGGGGTCTGCCCGGCGGACAACCCATTCGCAATCCCGGATAACAACTCTGGCGCCTGGTGCGTAGAGTGAAGACATGTGCCCTTCCCGACTGATTTGGTGGAACTGGATGTCGGGAGGATAGCTGATGGCTCCGACATCCGTTGTCGCTTTCTGATTGTTACCTTTTGGTTATGACTTTGATGATCGTCCATATAAGGACAAAGGTGAAGGGGTGTTTAATAATTTTTGACAATTCATGTGTCTGTTTTTTCAGGTGTTTCACTTACTCAACTAATTATCAGTTCGCGGGTAAGTTGCGGGTAGGTCAGCTGGGACTTCCTCCCGTTCAAAACAACCAGAAGCAAGACTCCACTCCCTGTCGATTAATCACTCACAGGATTCTGGTGGCTATCACTACCGTCAGTAGTTGTTGTGGCATCTTGCCATCCTATAGCGCTTACTATTCCCCAGTTGCCTTTCGGATTTGGCCTGCGCCATTTTGCGGTTGGCATCCGTTTTAGGTACTCCAATGCAGCTGAATAATTGGAAAAACGCTGCTCGGAACCTTTCTCACCCACGGTAAAATATCCATCTCTGTTGCAGAGATTTATGCAGAATGAACTGCCATCCCTTGCAAAGGGTATCTTCGACGTCTTCTGCTCAGCACTTGCGGATTTGGAATGAGAACCGACGTTTTGTGCCGTTGAAAAAATTTCGACTAACGCAGCCTGTAGATTTTCTATCGCTACGGTATCTAACTCGACCCAAACTACTGCACCGGATCTGTGCTGGTATTTTATTGGCTGTACAAGGGGCAAGACGTCGCCCAATACCCAGGCGTGGTTCCACTTGTAGTCATCTCGGGTATAGATCTCCGGGCCAACGTTATGTTTTATCTCGTTCTCAAAAATTTCTTCAAAGCACAATGGGCCGATGGAATCGAGAATTGAACCAACACCAACAATGGTCCCACTACCCTTCTCGATCAGGGCGATAGGGCCTCGAATTGTTGTTCGGGCGCTTCGCATTTCCCAGGTTTTATAACCCTTGAGAATTTTATCGATCCACGGCTGGTCAATAATTAAACCACGAGTAATAGGTTTCGCGCCCGCATCCCAATTCTTATTTAGTTCGTGTTTCTCTTTAGGCATAGTTGATTCCCTTCATCGGTTTTCCGACCAACGCAAGCTTGCGATCTAAAGTCCCATCGACTTGAGAACCTCATTCTCGCTAACAGCTTCAGGCGTCACCACTGCATCCTTCAGCATCAGTTTTCCGCGTAGCAATCTATCCAGGTGAACATCGAACGCATCGTACTCAGGGTGTAGAACCGCAGGCAGATGGATGCTGACCGGCTTTGTTTGACCAATCCGATAAACCCTGTCCGATGCCTGGGCTTCTTTTGCAGGATTCCAATGCCGTTCCAAATGGATTACGTGATTTGCTCCCACAACGGTGAGGCCGACGCCAGCTGCTACCGGAGACATGATCAGAATATTGAATCCGTCTTTAGCCTCAAACTGCGTAATCAGTTGCTTGCGGCTGAGCACATCTGATTTTTTTGAGACGGCAGCGGTATCACCGTTAATAACGGCGATGTCGAGGCCGTATATCTGGTCAAGCCAAAGTTTAAGAAGACGCTGCAGACGTTTGGTAACCATGAACAGAATGACTTTTTCGCCTCGCGTCCTAATGGCGTCCAAAGAAGTAAGAAGGACCGCCAACTTGGCTGACTCCTGCATCACCTTTTTCGCGGATCGGGCATCATTGGTAACCAATTCTGCTTCGTGTCGAAGACGCGGGTGGAGTGAGATTTCCCTGAGTTGCTGCAGCACAGAAAGCGCCTTACCCCGCATGTCTTCAGTTGCTTGTTGCGCACGATACTCTCTCAAAACGTCTTCGTAAGCCCGTCGTTGGAAACCCTCCATGGTGCTGGTGAGTTCCTGGCTGTAAACAACGTTACCTTGATCAGGCTGCGGCACTCCGCAACGAATGGTCTTGGCTGGCAAGCCAGAGAGCTGATCTTCTTTTACCCTGCGTAACATAAACGGGCCTACGGCATCCCTTAATTCCTTCCCCAACGCCACTCTAACTGAATCGCGGCTATCTTCATTTGCATCGAGTATCGGTTTTATCCAGGTATCCCGAAAAGTGGTCCAACTCCCGAGCAAGCCAGGCTGGGCTGTATCCATAAGACACCAGAAATCCCCCAGGCTGTTCTCTACTGGCGTACCTGTCGCCAGTAACTTGAAGTCTGCTTTCAGCCCTTTTGCTGCTCTTGTTTGAAGGGTATTGGGATTTTTGATGTTCTGAGCTTCATCAAAAATCACTAACCCCCAATCGATTCTGCAAAGGGAAAACTGGTAATCGCGTAGTGTCTGGTAAGTTGCAAGTACCAGTCGACGCTCCTGATCGAGTCGTTTGGTGCCCGCGTCGGGGCCTATGTGCAATGCGTAACGAATGGCATCTTCGTCTAAGACCTGATCGTTATCCAGAATCGCTGCCATCTGCGCCGCTTCTCGCTTTTCGCCTTTTACCCGGTATTTCGCCAAATCCCGCCCAGACTGCAGAACGACAATGTCTTTGAAGGGAATGCCGTTGTAGGTAACTCTTACTTCATCCTCCCAATTTTCAAGCAAGCTAAGAGGAGCAACGACCAATATCGGTTTCTGCTGCTTACTCGCTTCCTTTTGTCGCCGCAAATATTCGCCAACGGCGACAAGGCTCATATACGTTTTACCAAGACCCATATCGTCCGCCAGCAAAGCACCCTGTAAACGATAAAGGTCACCGGATTTTTCACTCCGAGCCTGCTCGATCAGGCTCAGCATCCAGGAAATCCCTTCCTTTTGATGAGGGAACGGCTGCCGCGCATACATACCCCAGTCAGGCTCCGCCTCGCCTTGCGATTCTCTGGCCTTTTGACGAAGTTCTTGATGTAGCTCTTCGGCTTCCTTCAGAACAAGACTGAGCTTCTCTTCTTTGATTGGAGTATCATTGATCTGCGGTTCATCAATGCCTGATGGGTTTCGCAGGTTCTCAGTAATTTGTTCAAGTTGAGATCCAACGGCGTTTCGATCTGAGATATCGATGGTTTCGCCATTAAAAGATAGGGTGTCTGCACCCTGCCCCCACGCTGCGTCCACTGCCTCTTGGAATTGAGCCAACTCTTCTTCTGACTGAATAACGTTGGGCAGAGACTCGGGAGACGCGGGCAGCTTATCAAGTGCAAACCAGTCCTGTTTTTTGGCGTCCGCTTCACCGAACTCCATATGCTGGAGCTTACCAACACCTTCAACTCGCACCGAAAAACCAAGCTCGAGATTGACCAGCGATGCGTCTAGGAACGCGCCAGGGGTTTCGATAAATTCCTGCACTTTGTCCGCAGGAATCCTTCGGTTACCAAATACTTCTTTTACCGCCGCTACCTTTTCTGGTTCCAACAGAACTACCCGCTTTCCTATTCGAAGAGCACCGCCGGTGTCCTTATCGAAATCGAGTTGATCCCACCTTTTGCCCAGTTCTTCAGGGGTCGATCCATCACCAAGACTTGGGCCAAGGAAGAGGCTGCCATCGGGCATTTTGGTTGCGACAACGCCTATACCCTCCGGCACCACAACATCCAATTTTTGGAAATGCCCCAAGTCCAGATTCATTCCATTACGCTGAGCAGTCTGAAGCTCAGCCATTAAACGAAGATTCGCTCCTTCGCCTCTATCATCTGGAGGCAAATGCTGATGATGCTCCCAGGCCTCAAGTGCAAACAGTTCTGGGGAAGTAAGGCGATAGGTCTCTGTCGACGTGAGGTTCAGAAAAGGCCCTTTCCTTGAAAACGGCGCACTTTGACCATCAATCATCGCGGTGACATTAACGCGAAATCCGCTATTTCCTGAACGGCCATTGATTTCAGCGTGAAAACTCCCGGGAAACCTTGGGGGTAAGCTCAGAACCTCCGCCTGCTCATCATCAAGCCCTGCGATATTCTCAGCGCCGATGTGGAAACCATTCGCCATAGGTTCCGCATAACCCTGCTCTTCAAGCATTCGAAGGGCAATCAGCTGCATCTTCTGAAAAGCTGGCCCTTGACCATGCTTGAGTTCGTCAAACTTTGTGGGCTCGATGAAGAACAATACGCCAGAGGAGTCTGCTCGCAGCTCAAAACCTGCTTGCGCAGAGACATTCTCCTTCTCATCTGAAACCATTGAACGCAGAAGATCGAAAAGGCCCATAAAATCCCTTTTTTTATTTGAACTTATTGATGAATTCTGGCTTTACCACCCAGGTATGAATATCTTTTCTCAAAACAAACGGCTTAAGGGGGCCTGCGAACATCGCTACGAGTTCCTTGAGCGGGACATCCAAAAGAGCAGCGACATGTCGAGCTTTCGCGTTTGGATTGTGCGCCAGGTACCCTAAAACCGTTTTGTGGTGATCAGATAAGTATTCTGTATTGTTCTCTTGGCCTCTATGCCTTGTATGAGAATAAGCTTCTCGGCGTTGATGCGCAGTTATTGACGGTTTACCCCTCAGAAAGCGATCAGTAGCACTTTCGGGTCGTTTCTTTGAGAAAAGTTCCTGAAAACTTGGAGGCGGTCGATTGTGGGTTCGCTGACGGTTGCGTACTTCCAGATGTCCAGGCAACTCCTTCGGCTCCGGAATACTGGCTTTTGGCTTTTTCACTACCGGATAACCATGTATCGCGAGGTGACCTCGATATTCTGCTGGGCTAAGCAGGGACTCTATATCGAGTTCAACACCTTGCTCCGCAAGGAAATTGATTACCTTGGACTGCCATGTTCCATTATGAGTGACGGCCTCATAAGGCAAGTCATACATAGCAGTGTACTGGGAGGGTGTTATGCGAGTCAGCTCAGCGTGGGTAAATGATGAATGGTCATACGATGGAACGATCTTCCCGGGAGGTGCAAGATACACCCAAATTTTGAACATATGGGATCCTTCCACAAGATAAAAATCACCGCAATCAACGTAGATAATGGCTTTATCCGCTAGCCCACTCTCTAGAATCGCAAAATTGGTTTTTATCTCATCGCCAAGAAGCCTTTTAACAATCCCTTCCGCTGACCGCCCCAGCATCAACCGTGTGTTGCGAATAAGCTTCTGATTGTAGAGCCCTTCAAGAAAACGTTTTCGAGCGGGAAACATCCGCTGTAGATCGGATTTCCCACTTTCGATTCCATACTGTTCCAAGGCCTGTAGAAAGAGTTTGAGATCTTCTCTCGAAAGCCATCCTCGCACTTTCTCTATGCGAGCACTCCCCAAAGGCTTCCACCATTCCTGATAATTCGTAGCGGAACTGTTGATTCGAGGATCTCCGGCAACGCCCAGAACGAAATCCTGCCAAGCTTCTGAGACTTCTGAGCCCGCTCGATCTATGAGGATTTCCAAAGCTGCGTGGCCGATTCTTTTGCCTTCTCCAAAAGGAGCGCGGTTGACTGACGGTTTGAGAAGCTCGTCGAAAATAGGATCCCACTGGCCGAGCTCCACTTCTTTGAGAGTCTCAATATAGTAGTGCGCCCGGCATAGGTCCCCATACCGCCCTTGGTCATAGCCGACCAAGCCAAGCGCAGCGAACTTTTGCTCAAGTTCCTGGCCACTTTCACGGACCTGTCGAGAAAAATAGGAGGGGCCCTCACTGCCGATCAACCAGTTGACATTCTCCTTGATCGACGCAACAGGATCTCTCGACATGTGCTTGTGCGTCTGACGAGGTTGTTTTTTGCTTTGGGCCCGGAGTACCGCTTCTAATTTAGAGGAAAGTCCAGGCTCTATACTTTCAAGGTGGTCAAACTCCTGAAAATAAAGCTGGCATAACTGCAGGAAGGTTGTTCGGGTAAGCCTAGGGCTTTGGGCCTCCACCAACGCCTCTATAACTGACTGTCTACAACTGATTTTCCGAATTTTTTCGTCGTTACACCACAGCCAGGTTAGCGCTCTTGCGCCCAGGCGTTTCTCCAAGGCATCATAAACGTCGCCGAAGTCGCCATTATTAATTGCTTTGACTATCCTTTGACACATCAAATCAAAGGCACTGCCACTTCCCGCTGATTGAGCGAAACTTTCGGCCTGATTAATGAGATTAGACCAGCCAGACTGAACGTGTTCCGGCCATTCCTTTTTAAGTTGCGGGGGCTGAGGCAGCTTCATTTCGTTAAATCTACCTTTGCTCGAACCTTTTCATAGTCCTCGCTACTGGGCCGTCGAATAGTGAATCGAATATCAATTCGACGATTCTTGCTATAGTCATCTGCAGTACGCTGATTTTCGACGACAGGCCTGGTTTCCGCGTACCCACTCACGGAGAAAAGTGGTTTGCCCTCGCCGTTTTTCAGGCTGCTCAACTTGGCACGCTCCTCAAGTGAGCGCTCCCAGAATTGCCAGAGTGAGATAGCTCTGAATGTAGACAAACACCAATTACCTTTTTCGCCACACAACCGTCCGGTAAACGGCCTGCTATCGGTATGCCCCTCTACGAAAACGGTGTCCAGATAATCGGACCGGTCTTCTTTAGAAATGAGTTGGTGGAGCACTTCACCGATTTCGCGAGCGGTATTCTGATATTGCTGGCCGATTTGGTCAGCAGCAGTATCAAATCCTAACAGCTGGTTTGGAATCCTGAGAACCGTACTGTTTTCGCTAACTTCGACCTGAATTCCGCGCTTTTGAAGAATCTCTGCGGCCTCTGTCAGAATATTTCTTCGAACCTTCTCCGCTTTTCGAAGCAGCCTAATCTCTTCCTCTACTTCTACTACTTGTTCCTGTAAACGTTCCCGCTCTTGCTCTGCTTCCTCCTGCAGCTCCATCAACTGGAGGATTAAGATCACTGAGGCCAGGATAAAAATAACCAACAATCCAGACATAATGTCGGAGAAAGACATCCAGTAAGGATTTTCTTCGTCTACCGACACGTGCTTCTGAGACCGGAGCAGTGCCATTAGCGGGTCTCCAGTTCATCAAGAATACTGTTCATATTCTCGACCACCCGCAGCATGGAGTCGGCATAAGCCCGAGAGCTGTTATTCCATTTGTCCATGCGGTCTTCGATTTGTTGGTTCACCTGTGTGGAATAACTCGACAGCCAGGATTCTGCCTGTTTTTCAATACCAGAAACCTGGTTGGCTAGATTCTCAGATAACCCACTGAATTCAGTTTTGATTGATCTCAGCCATTCCTGTTGGTGCTGTTTGAGCTCGGCGAAACCTTCGTTTGTTAGTTTTGCAGCATTGCCATATTGCTCTACGCTAGCTTGAATCGACCGTTGGAGCCCTTCAAGCAGTCTAGACTGTTCGCTCAGTCGTTCTGAAAGCAATGCATTCTGTTCGCCGGCAGATTCTATGACTGATAAAACCTCCGACATACGGGTGCCCAATAGGTCGGTGGCTTGTTTTACCTGGGAGCTGAGTAGGCCAAGCTGATTTGCACTACTATCCAGATGTTTGCTGCTCTCGGAAATGGAACCGGTAACACTAGCGAGTTGTTGGAGAGTTTCTCGGTGCTGCTCAGCTAATTGCAGGCTTTGTTTTTGCGTTGCTCTAACAGATTCCGCAATCTCATTAAGCAGACGTTGCTGCTGCTCGGCGACTTGTTCATTCTGCTCTCGGAAACGTTCTTGCCTAAGACCTTCTCGCTCATCTGCCGCCTCAATCTGTGACTTGAGACTTTCCATTGTCCTACCGGTCAGATCCGCGAACATTTGCTCCATTTTCTGCTCGCGTTTCAGAGATCCTTCTGACGCCCTCTCAGCTCTCTTATCGGCAGCCTCCAGTTGTCTTTCGACCTGTTCTGAGAAACTAGCCATCAGCTGACCGAACTTGTCCTCCAACGCTTTTTGGCTGCTTGATGCGGAGTCCGCAACCCGACTAATCTGGTCGTCAAATTGACTGGCTTGTTGCCGTGAATTCTCAAGCTGTCTTTCTTGCTGTTCGTTGAGTTTTGTGAAGAGCTCTCCAAGTTGGTGGCTCATATCAGTGACAGCAGTGTTCACGTCGGAAGCCGCCTGTTCAAGCAATGCCCCCTGGTTTTTTGCTGCCCCGCTAACGCCCTCAACGAAATCGCCTACCAACCGCTCGAGAACCTGAGTGGACTGCTGGCTTGCGTTACTGACCAGAGACTCAATGGCAGGCGCCATAATCTTGTTTAACGCCGTGGTAAAAGCCTCTTCCATCGAATCAGAAACGCCTTTGATACTCTCCTGTAACCGATCGCCTATGCGCTCATGAAGTTCCTGAAGTGCCTCCTTGCTCTCCCGACTACTATCGGCGATGTGAACCAAAGACTGCTCTGCCGGTATTCTTGGGTAGAGAAAATCGATCTCTTGCTGCACCGACTTAATCTTGGATAGCGCCGAGCGCTCCATAAACTTTTCAACCATATTGAGTAGTAGGCTAAGACCCACACCCCAAACAGAGGTCATAAAGGCAACTGTCGCCCCCTGAATTAGTCGATCAATACCATCACGCAGTTCCGGGATGTCAGAGCGGGAGCTCAAGTTCAGGCTATCCAGGCCAACCGTTAAACCCACGAAAGTCCCTAGGACACCGATCGCCACCAAAAAGCTTGGCGTCGCGGCAAGCAAACGACTTCCTGTAAGGCCAGGCGCAAGTGTTCTGGCGTTAAAGAAATGATCAGCATCCAGGGTGTTAAACAGCGCCTTCTGATCGCCCGAAATCACCAGGCTCTCATCAAATTCCCGCCAAACCTTACCAACATCCTCTTGCTTTAAGCCCAGAGCTCTCTGCAGAACTTCACGACGATTACTCGCGAGTGATTTCTTGTCTTGATCACTGATGAGGGTTCTGAGTGAACCCAACCTGCCTTTGAAACGCAGAAAATGACGAGTAACTGCGATGACTGCGACCAAAAAAATCACAATCATAAGCAGCCAAAACAGCGTTGCTAGACCTTGTGGTGTGCCGTTTGATAAAGCAGTAAAGTCAGGAAGTAGGTGCGAAAGCAAACTGACAAAATCCATTTTTGGTACCCTGTTTTTTATCGATTTTTCTTTTTTCAGAAACGGCTGACGTAACAAAAAGCCTCTTTGGCGAGTTCACGCTCACCATCCCACCGGTAAGCGCATAGTTTTCCGTCAGAGTCACCTGCAATGCTGTAGTCCAAGCATGCAATATGCTCATTCAGCGGCGCAGGCTCGCCTTTCATCCAGTAGTGACCGACGAATACAGGCTTCTCACCGTCGTAGCCTGGCAAGACATGAGAGGCAACCGGCAAATGCGGTATCTGGTCGATCGCGTCTCCGGGAACCATGGCGAGGTCTCTATAGGTCAACTCGCCCTGCTGCCACCACTTAGTCCGGATGTTACTTCGCTTGTGGTTATTTTTGTCAAAAAAATGGTGATCTCCCGGCAAAGGGATCTCCAATCCTTTAATTAGAGTCTCGATGGCTTCATAGGCATCACTCCCCTTCCTGCTCGTTTGCTCCCACGCCTCGGGCAGCAAGCGGTTTTCCGAATCAGTGTACTCACCAATAACGTCCAGATGTTCCTGATGCCAGCATGCATGCACAACACGTAAACCCGGCAAGTCCATATACACGGGCAATGTTTTGAACCACTCGATCATTCTATGGTGCAACTCACTACCCTCACCCACTTGTTCAAGAAACGCCTGATGTTGGTCCAGGTTTTTATCGGTATGGGGGCGCAGGTACTCACCAGAACTCTTCGGATCTTCCGTGGCCCAGGCCACGGCATTGAATTCGTGATTGCCCATGACTGCCAGGGCTTGGCCGTTATCGACCATACTGCGCGCAATGTTGACGGTTTCCACCTGCTCAGGGCCGCGGTCTACAAAGTCCCCCAAGAAAATCACCTTTCGCTCGGGATGCTGCCACACGCCGTCTATTTCACGGTAATTCATTTTGGTGAGGAGGGCTTTGAGTTCGGTTGCGTGGCCGTGGATGTCACCTATCAAGTCATACATCATTCATTTCCTTTTGAATTCGTTATTGCTGGGCTGACTGCACCACTGATTTAATGACGCCCAGTTGGCGCCCGCTGACTACCCCAACCGATTCTGCCCCACACCGCTTACCAACCACTTCACCACGCAGGTTAAAAAGGTAGGCTGCGTTCTTTTCGTAATAAAACCAATACTGCTTGATCTTACCCCAGATGCCAAGTTCTCCCCCCGTTTCAGCGACATGCGCCCGAATGCGACTCTGGGTCTCGCCTAACTGATCAGTTAATGAGTAGCGCCAGAACCCTTCAACAAACCGCAGATAACGCTGGTCGTCGCATGCTGCCAAAGCGAATAACGGTTGGCTTTTTCGCGTAAAACCAGTGTCTATCCAGATATACGGCTTGAAAGCACGCCGTTCCTCCTCCAAACGGGTAGTGAGCTTTGCGATACGCTGTTCGACCACTGGCTCCTCCATACCAACTGCGCGGCAAAGGGCCCCGAGGAAATCTTCGCTGCTGTACTTGAAGTCGAATCCGCCCTCACCGAGACCAAAGTCAGGGCATTCCAATACTCGTTGAAGGCGTTTTCGATTCGCAGTGGTAGGTCGCACGTAGCCCATTGCTGTGAGGATGTCGTTATGTGACGTTGCGGCCACCCGGATAGTGAGATCCGTTTTAAAGTTGTTGATCACGTTATGCCCTCCCTCAATCTCGGTTTAATCTAACGCGACCATGCGACATATCCGGTCGCTCTGAGGAGAACCGCCGGCTATGGTAAATTGCGTGTCTTGCGAAGCCGGAAACGATCGACGGAGGCTCAAAGGTTCAACTATGCCCTACCCGATAGAAGACAAGCTGGTTATAGCGGTAGCGTCCAGTGCTCTGTTCGATTTATCCAACTCCGACCATGTTTTTAGAACCCAGGGCGAAAAGGCCTACCGGAAATACCAGGAAGCGAACCTGGACTCTCCGCTGGAGAAAGGCGTTGCTTTCCCTTTCGTCCGGCGTTTTTTGGCCATTAACCAACGGTTCCCGGATAAATCTCCTGTTGAGGTGGTTTTGCTCTCCCGCAACTCCGCGATTACCGGCAAGCGAGTGTTCCGCTCGATCAACCACCACGGCCTGGATATAACCCGTGCTGCTTTTCTGGAGGGCAAGTCACCCTACCCCTACATTCCCGCCTTCAACGCTTCGCTGTTCTTGTCAGCTAACGAGAATGACGTTTTGCAGGCCATCGACTACGGGCACCCTGCCGGCACAGTATTGCCAAGTCAGGTGGTGGACGATGAAGGCGATACAGAGCTGAGGATTGCTTTCGACTTCGACGGTGTGATTGCGGATGATGCATCGGAAAAGGTCTATAAATCTGGCTCTCTGGAAGAGTTCCAGGAACACGAAACCACCCGCTCCCACATTCCGCACAGCCCGGGCCCGTTAGCTGATTTATTCCGGAAGCTCTCCCATCTCCAGAAGTTGGAAGACAAAGCGGTAGAGGCCAACCCGAGTTATCAGCGTGTTGTCAGAACCGGCATTGTCACCGCCCGCAATGCCCCTTCCCACGAACGGGTGATCACGACTCTGGAGCACTGGGGCGTAGATGCCAATGAGGTGTTCTTCCTGGGTGGTATGAAGAAGGACAGGATACTGAGTGTGCTAAAGCCGCATATGTTCTTTGATGATCAGCGATCCCACTTGGAATCTGAAGCGGGCAATGTACCGATGGTACATATTCCGTTTGGGGTGGCTAATATGGGCTGATTCAGGTGCGCACGCCTTGGCGCACCTGAATTGATAGGGTCTCAGAACCGGAATTCGGGGCCAACGGAGAATACGTTGATATCCGCTTCGCCGGTCTCGTCTTCATCGCCGACATTCAGCAGAAGATCCCAGTCTGCGCGCAAACGCAGCTACTCAGAAACCTGGTGGCTCATGCCAAGTTCGAAACGCAACACCGCTGTCCTCGTCGCTTTCGGAAATGGACAGGAAGCCGTTGCTCGCCTCGACTCAATAATTAATTCAGTCGTGTTCCACAAACCGATTCGAGCTCACAAGGTTACTTTGTAGCGCTGCGCCAGTAGCCGATGGAGGTTTCATTTACGTAGCCCTGGGTTTGCCCAAGAGTTATGAACGCCTCCTGAACCACCCTCGCCAATTCAGGCTGATGGCAGTAGTGCAGGCTCCGGATGATGCGGGTAATGCGAAGGTGATTATGGCCACCCGCTTTCAACCAGATGTGGTCCCTGGGGTTTAGGTCCGGCAGGGCCTCTATCACACCATTCCGGCGGACAAGACCATAGAAAGCGAGCATTCGATCCAGCGCCTTTCTCTGTTGCTGCTTTAGATCGCTATCGCGTTTGAAAACGTCGCAATCTTCTTGGGTTAGTATCGGCGCCATCGGATTGGCTCGACTGGCTTCTGGAATGGGAAACAGCCACTGCACAAAATCGTGGGTGTGCTCCAGCCAGAAGTCATCAAAGGCGAGGATGTCGTCGATCGTTCGGCCCTGGTGGTCCCGGCTCTCGACTCGCATGAATTGAATCAGGCGACTCTCCTCCGGCTTGGTAGTTTCGGCGATACTGATGAGGTTGTGTTCAGGCCAGAGTTCCGCCGATGTCTCATCGAAAGAGACCAGCCAATAGCGGTTTTTTTCGCTAGTGAAGCCTCCGAATTCCGATAATGGCTGCTCGAGCATCAGGGGCTCTGTCACGTCGAAATATTGAGCATTCCCCAGCATTCGACGCTGTACTTTCCGGGCCTCTGGATTGTCATTCGGCAATGCCCAAAGTTGTTCAGACAGCGCGTCCCAGCGCGCTTGGGAGTATAAAAGAATGGCTGGCCAGTCCGGTGATGCAGTTGCTACCAACTTGCCTGTCATTAGGCGATTCAACTCCGGTGACAGAACGGCAAGCTCTGCCCTATCCAGCGTCGCCGCTCTCTGCCAGTTAATGGTGATTGAGTTAACCGGGTAGGCGCAGCCGACTTTCCAGGCTGGTTTTGGCATTTTAATCACTTGCGCGCTCCTTTACTGAACGAAGCCGATGGGCTGGCTGAGCAGGCCCTCAGTTTGCTGGCGTTGTTCCTCTTTCAGGGCATCGAGCAATCGACCTGTACGTGGCCGGAATCCTCGCAGCCGGAGGTTCTGAACGGCAGCTCGCATAACGCCCGGTGTGAGATGGTCCAGTTCGGTCAGGTCTGATAGTGTCAGATTGATGGTCTTTTCCGAGTCCACAACGCAGGCTGCAAGTATGGCCTTCACCTGCTCTGGCGTCAGATAGCCAAACTCCACTTTCATCTGAAAGCGGCGAAGGATGGCTTTGTCAAAGCTGTCGAACCGGTTGGTGGTGGCGAGGAACACGCCTTCGAAGCGTTCCAGGCGAACCATGAATTCGTTGACAGCACTGATCTCCCAACTGCGGTGTGCCATATTGCGGCTATAGAGAAAGGTGTCTGCTTCGTCCAGCAGCAACACCGCACCGCTACGCTCTGCTTTATCGAACATCTCGGCAATGTTCTTTTCGGTCTGGCCAACATACATGCCCAGCAGATCACTGCCAGATTGCAGCATGAAGGGTTTGTTCAGGCGCTTGGCAAGTTCCTGAGCATAAGCGGTTTTACCGGCACCGGGCGGGCCATACAGGCAGATTCGGGCGCTACCTTCCTCGCGAATAAAACGCTCTACGTTCCAAAGTGTCGGTTTGGTGTTGATCCACTCGGCCCGGAATTTGGGAAAATCGGACTTCTGAGCTTTGGGCAGAATACGGCCCGGCATCCGCTTCCCCATCACTTCCAGCCGCTGCCGGACCATGGTCTCCAGGCGATGCTGGTTACGCATAACCTGGCGTTGCGGAAGATAGCGGCCTACCTCGGCCAGATTTCTCGCGAGAGCGGGCGTCATCCAGGGTTTCCTGGCTACTTCCGATACCCAGGCCGGAGCAACAGGTAACTCAGAAAGCGTTTGTTTCAGCTTATCGGCTTGGCGATCACCACCTGTGCCCTCGATCTCAACAATGAAATCAAACCTCCTCAGAAACGCAGCGTCGACGGCACTGATGTTGTTGCTGATCCAGATCACCGGGGCGCGATTCTCCTCCAGCATCTGGTTGAACCAGCCTTTGGCGAGCTGATCGGATTTTCGGAAAGCGTCTTCCATTTCATCGAACATCAGAATGGCGCCTAGCCGATCTTCCAGAAACATCTGGGCCATCTTGGCAGCGTCCAGACGAACACGGCCGGTCATGGCGCCAGAGTGGCTGTCTTTGGTGGGCACTTCATACAGCGGAGCACCCAGTTTTTCCGCCAGGGCCCTGGCCAATTGGGTTTTCCCTGTGCCGGGCTTGCCGTAGAGCAGAATGTTTTTGCCACGAGATTTGTTATTGAGAGCATCCTGCAGGTAATCCTGCATCAGCTGAAGATCAGGAATACCCCTGAAGTCGGCGATGGAATGCAGTGCCGCTGGTCCTGGAGGGCAGATGTGCTTGAACAGCATCTGTTCGATGTCTTCTGTGGCGCCTGCGTCACATTGCTCAGAGGTGGCCACCACCAGCTGACTCAGGAGCGGCCCGGCCTCTACCAGATCCCAGATATCGCTGTTCTGGTTCGGTTCCTCCAACAGGCGAATTTGGCAAAGCATGGCGTCCTGATCTAACGCCGCGGCAATGGTTCTCCCGGATTCTCGCATCGCCCTGGCCAGAGCACTAACAGAGTTTCCAAATTCATTAATCTCCAGATCCCGCATGACTTCCTTAGCCTTCGGGTGATTGAGGAGAAGGATGGCGAAGATCAACAGTTTGACCTCAACCACGCTCGGCTTCAGCTCCTTGATCAGGTTGGCCAGCAGAGGCTCAAAGGACAGT
Organism: Marinobacter sp. ST-43; assembly: GCF_030541085.1. Taxonomy (NCBI): domain Bacteria; kingdom Pseudomonadati; phylum Pseudomonadota; class Gammaproteobacteria; order Pseudomonadales; family Marinobacteraceae; genus Marinobacter; species Marinobacter sp. ST-43. Next base: position 14,181 of record NZ_JASSVO010000025.1, on the reverse strand, counting down.
TCCGGCTTGCCTTTCAGGCTTTGAGTAAGCTGCTTTTCGCGCTTACGTACTGCCTCCAGGAAAACCGCTGCACTTACCTCACTCTCATCTCTTGTCGGCAGCTTCAGCCCGAGGAAAACGTCCGGCTCGTCCATGCCAACGAGACGGAATTCCTTTTTATACCCGGTGATGAGGAACAACCGGCAGAGGTAGATTTGCAGTAGCTTCAGCTCGTCTTTGGATGAGGATGCAGGATAGTCCGGCTCGTGGGCTTCATTGATGAGTTCTTTCCATAACAGCATAGCGGGCCTCCAGAATATCTTGTGATATTGTGGAGAACTCCTGCGACAAGCAGCGTCGCAGGAATTTAATCAGCTTTGAGCTCACACCTGTAGATAGTCGGCTTTATATCGAAACTATTCGATATCTCCGAAGGTGAATACCTATATATTTTTGGATTAGTATCTGCTTCGGTCACGACCATCAACTCCCATCCGGGCATGACTTGGGAAGCTCGATATTCGTTTGCTGAGAGAAAGAAGGTAGGTGTAACAGAGGATGTCCCTTTGACCTCTATCCGTCGAACTTCATCCTTTGACTTAGCCAATAAATCGAATCCAAGGTTTTTGGTTTCAACGGATTCAACATCGTAACCTGTTTCGCGTTTGGTCAGTGTGCCAATAACGTACTTAATGGCAGCTACTTCAATCACTTTCCGTCGCTCGGCATCTTGGACATAGCCGGCCGCGAAAAATCCAGTAGACTCTTCCTCGGTGTTCTCGCCAACTAAAAACAGAACTCCGCTCAACTCGCCGCTACGACCTTTCCTGTAGCTCTCTACCTCGCTGGGATCTGTCTCAAATTTTTGGGCTTTATAGTGGCCCAACAGAGCCCACTGATTTGTAGCAAGTTTGAGATACACCGGAAGAAACGCATTTGCAGCAACCATCTTCTTGGATAAGCTCTCGAGTCTTGGTCCCTTTCCTACAAGTATCCGATTTGGTGCCTCTGGATTCAGATCAAGTCTAATGGCCATGCCTGTAACATTTCCGTCACGGGTTCTTATAAAGCAGTCTCCACCACCCAAAATCTGTGCCAGTTGTTCCGTCGTGACTTTGCTGATTGAGCTCTGGTCGTTTTCGAAAATGCTCATGAGTTATTCCCACCTCTTACTCTGTTAAGGCTCCGCGAAAGCGTGTTCTCAATGTCTAGTTTCAACCACTCAGGCTCCAGAATATCGCAATGAATCGCCTGCGCCGTCAGCCACCACCGCAAATCCTGCGTGTCGCCCACGGTAACGGCAATCTCGAACGTTGAGTCATCAATCTCATTGGTGATCTGGTCAAACCCCAAGGGTGATTCAATCAGATGGTTCAAAGCCGGTTTGTCACAACGTAACTTCAGGTACACAGGTTCATCGGACTTGAGAATGCCCATAGCGCCTGAACGAATGTACAAATCCAGATCGAAATCCTCTGGTCGATCCGATGGTTCCTCTACCAACTCACCTGTAGTGGCCCGATGCAGAACCAGTTGGCGCGTGCCTTCCCTGCCCTCGATGGTGCCAATCAGATACACATTCGGATCCCGGAAAATCAGTCCAAACGGGTGTACCACGATCTCCTCAGGCTCGGCCCATTTACGAGCCTGGTAGGTCAGCTTGCACTTGTACTCTCGTAACAGGGCTTCGGTAACGGTTTCCAGAACATCCGCATCAATAGCCGGCCGTTCACCCCCCAGCCCGCGGTTGATGACACGCACTCTGTTTGGCCACTGGCCCAGAGGATTCTTTTCCCGGAGCAGGGTGCGATGGGCTTCATCGAAATGGGGCTTCAGGTGCGACAGAGCCCGTGGCGGCAACATGGGAGAGAGATAGGCCCGGGCCAGCTCAAACGTTAAAGCAGCAGGCAGGTCGAGTGCCGGGATAATATCCATCGTCGCATTACGATCGAAAGACCACCGGTACGGTCGGGATTCCTCATCCACGATCAACGGAAAGTCCAGACTCAGTTTCTCCAGATCCCGCTGTATTGATCGCATGGTGACTCGGAAACCGTGATCATCAAGGCGCTCTGCAAGTTCACTCGTGGTGATGGTCTTCGGGAAACGAGGCACCATTCTGAGCATGGTGAGGTAACGAACCGCGGTGTTGGACATGAAAAATCCTTTTCTTTTGAGTGGCCTTGACGCTGGCGACGTTATTTGTCGCTTTAGAATGCTAGATTTTCATTGCCGTGAAGTAAAGCCGCTAACCGAGAAACAACGGAGGATCACCAACCCTGAATAATCAACGCTTTCCTGAGCTGTTAATCGAACATGGTTTCACCACCGCATCCTACTGTTTCGAAGATACGATGCTTGGATTTCATCACGAGATCTACAATGCGCTTATTCACGACAATCCGGTGTTCAATTCAAACTCCCGAATCTACCATCAACCGGAATCTCCTGAAGCGCTTATTCGCTGCGACCTGATAACCCCTGAAGACCTGGATAGAGCAGCCTCCTATTTCTACCAGGTGTGGTATGCCGAACTCCACTACGAAAATCCCGTGCTCGAGATTCTGGATCTCAATAGACGACGCACAGGTGCAGTTATCCATGCCCTGACTATCAGTGCGCATAACGCCATGACATTTCTTTTCACCATCCAGCGAGGTATTTCACATGAATCGATATAAAGCGGAACAAGCCCGAGCGCATCGAGAAGCTCGCATTGGTAAAACGCCAGCCGAAATCCAAGCTTTGGATCAGGTTGACGCGCTCAATACCCGAATCCGGGAGCTCGCGCACAAGATTCACGCGGACCGGTTTCCGGAAGAATACGACCATTACTATGACTCTATTGCTGATGCCAAAGACCGCAGCCGCGGTATCAACCCGATGTCCCAAGAGTACATTGATAAGGTAAATACCAGACGACAGGAACTTGGGGTAGCGCCGTTAGCTGAAAACGGAATGCCGGTTTCCAACGAGACCTGGGAAATTGCTTTGCGTGAAGCGGAGAATCAGCTGACACGCTGACTATCAAAAGGGAGGAAGGAGTACTATGAATATTGTGGTTTTCGTATTTCTTTGTGTTATGTGGGTATCCGTTTCCCTTCTGTGTATCAGCTATTTCAACGATGCGGTTGATGGGTGGGATGAGTGGGAAAGCTGCCCACCATGGTTCAGAGTATTCATCGTCATATTTTCCCCAATCGGTTTCATCCGGTGGTGGTTTCGTTAAACCGGGACTTTTTCCTAACGGTTCGCCCACCTCAATCTGCCGGAATCACCTCAATCTCGCCTGTCGGTTCTAACCACTTGGTGCTTTGCACCGGTTCGCATACCAGCGGAGCTGAAATATGCGTTCTCATCAGCCTCTGGAATGCATCCGTTTCGTGAAACTCTGGATCCAGCCAGGGATCAAACTCCTCCGGGCGCAGCATCAATGGAATGCTCTTGGGGTGGATATGACTAAACCTCGGGTGCGGTGGCAGCGTGATGACAGTGAACGAGTTCACCTGCTCATCGCCAAAATGCCAAGATTGCCATAGTCCCGCGAGCGCCGTGGCCTCGTGTTCCGGGTGAATGTTGTAGACCTGCTTGCCCTTCCATTCATGAAATGCGCTGACCGGCACAATGCAGCGTTTGAACGGATAAACTTTCCTCCACAGCGGGCTGCTGGTCAGGCGATCACTGCGGGCGTTGAAGGTATGGAACTTGGGGTTAGGCCGGAAGCCATAATCATTTGGATTTTGCTCGATCAGCAGTGACCAGATGCCCGGCAACAGGTACCGGTCATCGGCCGCCTCGATGACGAATTCACCGATCCCACCTGGCGGAACGTTGTGTTGAGGTCTTGGTGCGACACCGGGCAAACCCAGCTGTTCCATCAGCGTTTTAACTTCAGGTGAGTCTGTTACGTTGTACCGTCCGCACATAGCTTCATCCTTGGCCGTTATTTTTGAGGCAGTGTAGTCAAAGTATTACGGCTTAGGCCTCGGGCCAGTTCCTGGAGCCGCCGGGGTTACCCCTGTTTACGCTGGAAGATGATGCGGGTCGGCGTCTTTGCGATGCGCTGCCGGAGTCTGTCTCTGCGGTTGCCGCTTTAATGCCGGCTATGGACTTTGAGCTGGCGCAGGCTTGTGCGACCTCCGAGGCGGCGCGTGAACTAGCCAACGATGCTCCCCTGCTCTTCATCCTGGCGGTCGACCATGCACGAAAACAGTCGTGGTCGCTCGAAGCGTTTAACGCTTTCTTAGCCGGTAAGCGCTCTGACATCCTCAAAGCCGTTGGGCTTCCAGGCAGCAGATCCCTGGTTCGATTAGTCCGTCGACTGGCCTTATCGCCTCTATTACCCTGGGAGCTGGAAGATATTCGCGCCGCACTTCAGAATTCGGAGTACTTAGCCTTGATGCGGCACCATCCTCAGCTCCATGTAAGCCACCTTCGTTTACTGAATCGCGTTCGACAACCGTTATGGCCCGGATTGCTGAATCTGGTGGACGAACACACCTCCGCAGTGGAATTGTCCTGGCTGTGCCGGATGATTCGGGACACCTTGGCCATGGCCGGCCGGAATGAGCAGGTTCTTGCCGGCATCCATTCCAGAGAAGCTCTTCAGGCCCAGCACGACCGCCTGGTTGAACGGTTCAACAGGGCAAACAGCCGAAACTCCGAAGAGAAGCGCCAAGACCTGGCGAAAGAGCTTTCTGAGGAACACGGCGACTACCCGAAACCGCCCCTCGCCCCAATCGAAGGGATAGAGCCTTTGCGCTCCTGGCTGGAGCTTCTGGAAGAAGGGGCAACCATGCGGCACTGCGTGGGCAGCTATGATGTTCCAGTTGCCCTCGGGGAAGTGTTCATCTACCGGATGATCCACCCGGAGCGTTTAACCATCTAGCTTGAGTGTCACAACAAGACGTGGGTGCTTGGCGAGGTTCGTGGGGTGTGTAATTCCAGCCCTTCGGAAGGTACTCTGGATTGGGTTCGGCGGTGGGTGAATACTGATCGCAAAAGTTAGAAAACACAGACCGATGCAACTATGTGCAGCCTGACGGGCCCAGATAAAACCAATGTGCAGCGTGGTCGCAAAGCGAACATTCAGATGGTGCGATAACGCTTGCAGCATGCGCGCCTACGGAATGGAACCGAAGGCACAATGTAGTAGGCGTCGCCGTGCCTGCACTGGTTATGCCTAAATTTAAAATATGTAGTTACTAAATGCTATACCACCGACGCAAACAATTCCCAATGTCATTGTGATAAACAAATGTAAATTATTATTGCCAGGCTCGATCACTGACTGCTCTGGATTATTAGGATTATAGTAAACTTTAACCACTCTCCCATTACGATAATTATTAAGTAATTCTTCTGCGTGTGCCTTATTTCCAGCCGATTCATTTAGTGAAAAATTAATGCGAGTAGAGGTATAGTTTTTGCCACTAACCTTATATCGGTATTTAATGTTTAGAATATGCCCATTAACACCAGATGGATTTGCATAATATTCTGACTTACCTGAAATTATTAAACCATCTGTCACGGGCCATCCTTTGCTTTTAATGCCGAAGTAATAACGCCAAAAACCTAAAAAAATTATCACTAGCAAAACCAAACGAGCAACCCATATTATAATTAATCCTTCCATGTTGACGACTCTTTAAAGGGAATAACGCTTGGCTTTGCGGCGCTCCGGAGCGCCAGCGGAGGTGCGTCCGACAACAGCCACTTGTTAAGCATTTCCTTGTGAACCCAAGACTGTCATTCGTAATAAAACTCTTATTTTCACTATGTCTTTAGTGACTAACTGAGCTGAAGTTATATCTGTCATAGGTTCGTAACTCTACCCAAGCACCAATCTATCGCGCAGATTGTTTAATTCAGATATCGCCTTTTCAATTTGTTGCCGCTGTTTAATATTCGCTTCTGATGTGCTCTGTAAGTCTTGCAATGCTTCAGAAACATGGCAAATTTCAGTCGTATAGAAAGATGTTGATAACTCATCCATACGTTTAACAAACTCATTTTTCAACTCAAGAAATATTTCCCGATAATTCTTCCTAATATCGCGTCTAGTAGCTATTAGGTCTGCAGCACGTTTCTCTTGTTGAATGTCGTCATTGATTTGTACGATTACGCCGATTAACGCCATAACCGGCCCGATAAACTTCGCAGCTGAGCCAATTTTTTCAGCAATATTAATAGCTTGATAAGGTTTAAATTTGGCGCCAAAAAAGTGTCCTACCTCCAGGACTGCTTTGTGGAGGTTACTTCCCGATGCTGCTTTCATCCCTTCTTTAGCAGTCTTATTGATCGCCTGATTTGATAACCATGAGAATCCTTTCTCTGCAGACTTAAGAGTCTGCTGTGTTTTTACCGAACTCTCATATTTATCGCCGATATTATGCGTTTCAATATCAATATCTGCATTAGCATTAAGTTGATCTGTAGCTTGAAAATGATCGCTCAAAGCGGCTTTGAGTGACTCTGCTAGCGGGCTTGTATCCAGCTCTTGCAGATCAGATTCAAGAGTACTTAAAGCTGAATCGACGATTTTCTCAAGTTTCAGCTGGGTTTGCTTAACTTGAGCAAGAACATCATCTGCAGCGCGCAGCTGTATATGCTTAAAATCCGCCTCGTTGAGACCATCATCCACTGACTCCGCCAGCTCATCACCAATAAGTAGAATATTTTGCTCCATTTCAGCTAAATTGCCATCAAACTGCTCTTGAAGCTGCTTTTGACTAGACTTTAATATCCTCATCTTTTGCTGAAGCAGTTCAACCAGCGCTTCCTGCGTCGGATCTTCAGCGGCCAACTTGCCTAGTAGCTCTTCTAACTGAGTGTGTATAGCGGCTAACGGTGTAGTCACCTTGCCTAGCAAACCTCGCTCTTGGGAAAATTTGTTAATAGCTTCGATAAAGCCACTAAAGTTGGATAGAGCCATTAATTCTGTTCTATCTTCTTCATCCTCTTCTTCTAATGACTCGAAATATGACTCTGCATCAACAAATACAATAGGAAAGTCTTCCGGTATTCTGGGCTCTAAAACCTCAGCAATCCCATTTAATTTGGTCTCCACAGTACCTGAATCGCGTTGAGATTTATTTACTACCAGAAGAATTTCTTTTTCTCTTCCTTTTGTAAAACATAGATCTCTAAATGCAGCCCCAACAACATCGTCAAACAGTTCATTTGTAATCACGTAAACCAACAAATCCGCTTGATCCATCGCTGTAAATGATGCTTCATCATGCTGTTCCCTTTCACCAGCAAGTATGCCAGGGGTATCCCATACAACCAGATCTTTGTAGTCATACTTAGTCACTTGATCGGTTGTCACGCCTGAGCCAACGGGAATGTCATCAAGTCCTGTTAATCCTTTAATTAGAGAGGATTTCCCAGAGCTATATTGGCCAACAAAAGCGATATTTAGCTTTGAATTTTGATACTCGTCTTGATTCGGAAAACTGAGGTCCAGTTCAGTTAACTCATTTCTCTTAGACAAATCAGCGATAAATTCCGATACCATTTGTTTAGCCTGATTAAACTTCAACTCTTCCATTAATGACAAACCTCACTCATTTCATGCATTGGTTTTGCAGATAACTTGATATTACAAATAGCAGCAGCCAACATAATATTGCGTCCCTGCTTTCCAATAATCCGGCCAAGATCTTCTTCTTTAGCAAAAATGAAATACTCTCCATTTTCACCTTCGACTCGAGCCCTATCTTTTCTAAGACCCAACATATGAGAAAGCATCTTTTCTACCGAGTTTTCGTATACCACTCTAACCCGCTCACCCAAAAGGGTCTGCAACGACGAGAGCAGCTCAGGCTCTTTAAAATGATTGGTGACGGTAAAATAGCAAGCGTAACCGGGTTGGCGGACTATGCGTTTAAACTGTGGTTTTTGATATTTATCTGAAGCCACGATGTCCATAGACCGAAGCAAGTACCTTTCGTTTATGTCATGTTCTAATTGATCAAGCTGGAGAAACGCTTTTTCGAGAGACTGAATAAACCTCTCAAGCCCCATGCAGACCTCATTTAAGTCCGATTTAACCTGAAGTATCTGCTTTCGTTCGATATCCTTGTGAAACCATTTTGTGATTTCTTTAATCGAACTATCCCGTTGCACTGCTATTTCATCACGAATCTCCTTAGTTCGACTATACTTTTCCGTTTGAAGCTTCTTGGTTTTTGAATCCGAGAACATTTGAAATAAACCAAAAACGAAACCTGCCGCAAATAGTCCCCAACCAATGGGATTCCAGCTATTTGCAAAAGCAATGGCAGAAAGAACACCCAGCCCGGCTGCTGTCCAACCATTCATGCGTTTATAATCGAAAGGATCAAATGACCTTTTACTTCCCTCCATATTGAGCTTGCCACCAAGCTCAATATTCTTAGCCATATCCCGATTGAATTGTTCAAGATCAGCAGCAAGCTCTTCAGCTATATTATTTGCCACATTTTTGCAGCGTTCTTCTAAATCAAAAGAAGCAATGTGATCTTCAAGTCTATTGCCAAAATACTTAGACTGAATATTGTCATCAACAAAACTTGATATTGACTTCATTAACGGAGCAAAAGCGCGTCCGACATCTTTTTCAATCTTACCCGGCACCCGTTTTGACTGGCGTTCGTGCCATTTATAAACACGCTTCTGGGTATTAGCATATTCCTTGAGCAGCCCTTTCACTGATTCTTTCTGGGAACGAATCAATGTCTCAAGATCATCCGTATGGGTTAATGTCGATCCTAATAGCGTTTGAACTCGCCTAGTACGGCCTTTATGCGTAATTTCATCTGTTAATAGCGTCAGAAGATTATCCATTCGACTGACTCGATAAAGATCTTCTTTTTGATCGCTATAGGCTTCCTGAGTCGACAAAAAAGCTGCTTGAGCGTGTATAGGGACAATATGGATGTATCTTGGGTTCATCCCCAGCTTTGCAGCTTCATTTCGCAACCTTTCCTTGTGCCCTTCGAGGTCTGAAGCATTGTAGATATAGCTATTGGGATCTTTTATCGCCTTTTTTCGATGAACATTCTTCTCCAGGTTTTTCTTCACGTTCACAACAAATATTAAAGGCTTGTTCAACTGATAAGCGTATTTCAGCTCGGTAAATGTAGACTCCTGAATACTATCATCGCTGAGTAAAAATATAACCACATCTGATTGTTCAAGAATGCTGCGTGCTATCTCTGTATCTTCCTCACCGTTATAAGCACCAAACCCTGGTGTATCTATAATACGAAGATGATTCCAGTCATACTGACGCACGTCTCGGGTCGTTCTTTGCGCCCCCATCCCTATTGTTGATCCATCTCCTCCAGTGATGGCTTCACGTATAGTGCTTTTACCCGCCATAGTGCGACCAAACAACATAACACTAAAGCTTTTTAGTGACTCTTTCTGCTGTTCTAAAGCCTTTGCTTGCTTAGCCCTGAGCAACTCATAACCGGCACCCAAGCTGCTTTGAATATCAGTCAATCCCTTTGCCGCAACCTGATCCTTGGCGGTAACTTGTTCTGCCTTCCATGCAATATCGTTAAATTCATTGTTTAGGTTTTTAACAATTTGATCACAACGCTTACTAAACTTTACTGCCGCTTTGAATTCTTCCTGAGCAATCTTTTCGCAATCCTTCAATGCTTTGCGATAAGCATCCAGCTTCTTCATATATCTATTCTCACAATGAATAATTCACTCAATTTCTACACCTATTCCCTTTCCGTCTGAATCACATTGATTGTTTCGTGATTATTCATAGGTGAAAAAAATGAATTTTCCCGCCCTATCTGACAGAGGTTTAATTCACTCATTTTTGTATGCTTAATCGGGATAGGGAGGCACCTCACGGCCCCCCTCCTCCCACATCACCGGGCATACGGATCACGTACCACGGCGATTCAGTGACTTGATTCAACCCGTTACCGTACTGCCAATTCCGGCAGTCCATAGCTCCGGAACAACCGGGCCGGCAAGGCGTGCCGCAGTGCCAGCGAATGACTCAGCCGCCACGGGCCGTGGGCTGATTTTGCGGTGTTCCAGGCCAGCCTGACCGAGACACCCCGCTTTCTCAGCTCACGATACCCCCTTCGGCCCCATTGCTTCCACACGTAACTTCTCATTCTCCGCCGTATCCACTTGTCCAGGTCCCGCAGCGGGCTCAGTACTTCGGCTGCGTCGAAGTACGCTTTCCAACCAAGCAGGGTCTCTTTCAAATCTGCGATCACCTGCGCCAGTGAGTGGCCCCGTGTTCGGCGGCTCAGGTTCCGGACCTGGGTTTCCAGCTTGCTGATGGCTTTGTCAGCCACTTTCAATCGCTGCCCTTTCCGGCTGAGGGTGAAGCCCAGGAAGTTTCGCTTCCAGGGCCGGTCTACCGCGCTCTTTCGTGTATTCACTGTGAGCCTCAGCGAGTCCTCGATAAAGCGCGTCAGACTCACCATCACCCGCTCGCCTGCGCGGTGACTGCCCACGTAGATCTGGCAGTCATCCGCGTAGCGGGCAAATTTCAGGTTGCGCCGTTCCAGCTCCCAATCCAGCTCATCCAGCACCACATTCGCCAACACCGGAGACAGTGGCCCGCCTTGGGGCACGCCCTCGGGTGTTGGTGTTTTGCGGCTGTCAATCTGTACACCTGCCTTCAGGTACCGGTTGATCAACCTGAGCAGCGGCCTGTCCGGCGTATGCCTTTTCAGCCGTGCCATCAGCCGATCATGATTTACCCGGTCAAAGAAGGCTTCCAAGTCCAGATCCACTACCCAGTTACAGCCTTCCCGAGCGCAGTGCTGTCCGTATCGGACTGCCTGATGGGCAGAATGCCCCGGGCGGAAGCCATAGCTGTGTGGGTGGAAGCGGGGTTCCCAATCCTGCTGGATAACCTGAGCGATTGCTTGCTGGATAAAGCGGTCCAGCACCGTCGGAATACCCAGGGGGCGGGAACCGCCGTTGGCTTTGGGAATGATGACCCGCCGGACCGGCTTCGGTCGATAGGTCTGCTGGAGCAGTTGTTGCCGGATCTCCGGCCAATGTTGGCGCAGATAATCCGTCAGTTCATCCACGGTCATACCGTCGATGCCCGGCGCTCCCTTGTTACGTCGAACCTGTTTCAGGGTGCAATTGAGGTTGTCCCTGCTCAATACACGCGCCATCCACGGTGAGGGTTGAACGGAGTGCGAGTCTTCCCGGTTTCCGGCAACGGGTTTATCACCTGGAGACTCCAGGGGCAGCGCAAGCTGCTTTGCGGATGCCATCCCGTTTCCCTGCACGGACACTCGACTCCTGTCTCTGTTCGGGCCTTCAGTTCACGGGCGAACCTACTATGCCTTCGGCTGATTTCTGCCACGCGATCAGAGGCGATCGCTCGTCTCTCAGTGGGTCCGTCCACACGTGGCAGACCTCCCGGGGTAAGGCACAGAGCTTTCGCGGCATGAACGCCCGATTTATAAAGCACACCCCAGTCGCAGAAGGAGGGCTTCGCGGTCACGTGCCCGCTCGCCCCGGATGTACCACACCTCGTATCGGGTTCCTGTTCGTCGCCCCGCCGCTTTGGATTGGGCTTCCTTCAGACCCCACCTCGCGATGACGCCCTTGCCCTTCTCCTAGCCTTCGGCTCTGCGAACACCTGGCAGGAGGACTTTCACCCGGGCGGCGCTCCGCTCCCTAGTTCTGTGCCATGCCCGGCACACACGCTGCAATAAACGGCGCCCTGACAAGGGCGTCCGGTGGAGGCCGTAGGCCGGAACGAATTTAATTGCCTTGTTAGAAAAACCAAGGACAGCCATTCTCGGAACAGCCAACTAAATGCTGCAGGTTCTCAACGCGCTTTGCCGTGAGGTATATCTCGCACTCGAGTACTTTAGCCGTCTGTATGCTTGCCAACTCGAACTGATCTCTGACAACTGAACACTCTCTTTGGCGAAACGTTTCCCACGCATCATTTGCAGCCGCAATTTGGGCCTCCAGACCCTGATTGTAGACAAGCCCAATTCTTTGTTTCTGCAAGCCTGCCAGCTCTGCTTCGAGCCCATCATTTATTTCTGCAAGGCAACTGGATTGCCCAAACCGATCTTCAATGCCCCAACAAGATTTCACTCTACTGCCGAGCACGGCGGCGCTATCCTCAGCGACAGCAGAATACGGTAAAAGCAGTAGTAGCGCGGCGATTGATGCTTTCATGATTTCTAACGAGGCTGTAGAAAAACCCGATTCCGAGTCATTCCAAAGGCCTGGTTCCTGTAATTTTTATCACGGCCATCAACTGGCCGATTCCCGTGATTTCGATGTTCGGCCATCCGCTTCGGCCTTTTGGGGCTCCTGGATCCGGTATTGCTGGTGTCCAGCAGATGCTCGTCCGGGACTTCCACTCTCGGCATTACGCCACCATCCGCCCGTAATTCGCCAGCTTCTCAATATTGTGCACCAGGCAGTATAGCTGCCACTGGCCCTGCACCTTCTTTTTGCCCCGCAAACTGAAGCGATTCAGGCCCTTATTCGTGCCAATGTTGCCGAACACTGGCTCCACCACCGACATGCGGTGGCTGTAGATCTCTTTGCCCTTTGGGCTGTCCACCCGGTGTTTCATCCAGTCGGTGTAGTTGGGCAGGCGCTTGTTCTCTATGGTGAACGAGACCTGCCTTCCTGAACCTTTGCGATGATTGGCGGACGCCGGATTCTGCATGCACTGGCGCTTCTTCGTGCAGTGCCGGCATTGCAGCAAACGACCTTCGAAATGCATCCGGATTTTGCCATTCTCGGCTTTGCGTTTGCCTTGGTAGCTAATGGCATTGCCTGCCGGGCAGATGCACGTCAGATTCACCGGATCGAACTGGAATTCACTGGCTGGGATGATGTCTTTCCGGCCCGTGGTTGGCTGGTTCTGATGGCGTTTGCCGTACTTCTCTTTCTGATTCTGGAATTTCGGATCACGACTGCGGAACCGGTTGTCCGGCACGTAGCCATTAATCTGGCGCTCGTGCAGGTACTTCATGTTGGCTTCGTTGGCGAAGCCCGTGTCAGCGGTAACGATTGTGCCTTTCTGGTAGATGTTGTCTGCAATACCCAGCTTCTTGAAACGGACTTCCACGCGCTCCAACACCGGTTGCAGGGTGTGGTGTTCCTGGCCTTCACCAAAGGCCTGGGCATCAATAATGACTTGGTGTTTCCTGTCCACCGTGGCGACCCCGTTATAACCCTGGATCGTGCCCTTGCTGGTGGTCATCTTGGCGCTTTCGTTATCGGTGATGTTGCTCTTCACTTCCTTGTTCCGTTTTCCCCGGCCCATCCTTGGGCGGTTCGTCTTTAGGAAACGGTCCACTTTCTTCGCCGCCTCATCCAACGACAGGATGGTTTTCGCTCGTCGGATATCCCGGTCCAGTTCGGCTTCGGTCTCTGCTTCGTCCCGCTCGTAATGGGCCTTGAGGTGATGGCGAACCAGGCGTCGCAGCTTGGTACGTTTCTCTTCCAGCTCTTTGAATGTGCCGGACCATTCCTTGGCCGCGTTCGAGGGCATCTTGCAGCCGTCGATGGCAAAGAGTTCGTTGCCCAGCAGGCCTTGTTCATGACAGACCAGCAGCACCTGCTCGAACAGTTCTTCGATCTCACCCGAGTGGCTGCTGACAAACCTGGCCAAGGTGGTGAAGTGCGGAGCCGTGTCGCAGGACAGGGCCTTGAAAATGATGTTGGTCTCGCAGCACCACTGCATCTCGCGGCTGGAGGTGATGCCCTTGGAGTAGGCGAACAGGATGATCTTCAGGAGGATGGCCGGATCGTAGGCCAGCCGGCCGGTGTCTTCGTTGCGATACTTGGGGTGGAACACCGACAGGTCCAGCTTGTGCTCGATCAGGTAGTGCACCGCATGTTCAAAGGTGCCGGGCTGAAGCTGCTCCTGGTAGTTGATGACAACCATGGCATCCTGGTCGTAGTTGTAATGCTTGAAGCGGGGCATCTGACCACTCCTTGTCCGTTTGCCTGATGCTATCAAAACCGAGGGGGATTTCGGGGTTTTTCTACAGCCTCAACGCTGCGAGCAGCGGCGCGTATTTTGCGTCCGCTGCCTTGCCTGGTTAAGTGGCGACTGTTAATGGCCAATTAAAATGACCCACTACTGGCCATTAGTTTTGACCCACCCCCGGGTGGCCGTCAGGCCACAGAACCAGCTACTGTCCCCGGCTTTTATCGATGGCCGGGGGCATGTCA
>NZ_JASSVO010000024.1:0-47151 GCF_030541085.1 Marinobacter sp. ST-43 | reverse complement strand
TTACGCTTCTTGGTCTGGTACTCGGCTTCGGAGAAGGTGATCTGATCCATGGTGGCAACGAATCCTGTGCAGTTGACGATGACCGTATTATCGCTGATTTTGAGACTTATTCAGAGCCTCCCTAACTCTATGGTCACCCGAACATCTAAAACTTGCTTTTCCAAATACCGCCACGTCCGTAAGTCTAGCTCAATCATATCCCGATGGAGCAGATCTGATGGTCAAAACAATCTGGAAGTCAGTAGTAATCCTGTCTGCCGTACGCGCAACGTTTTTCATACTTGAGTTATTGCTAATGTCGCTCATCAACGGCCTAAGTGGAACCTTCACCGTTCTGCAGGAGCGGTCTCAGGAGTTTCTCAATGTCGCCGTTGAGATCGCAGCCATTGCCATAGGCCTGACGTGGATTGTGAACAGACTCTCGTCCAAAGATAATTCTCTGAGCAGAAGCCAAAACGCGCTTGCGACTGGTTCAGCTACAACTTCGGCAACCGGTGATAGCCCTGGTGTCCTTGACGCAGATGAAATAAGTTCAGAGCTAGCCGAAATAGCTGTACCTGACGATAGATCAGAGAGCGATGCCCGAAACGCAGGAACCAGCGACCGGTTTGATAATGAATCCCCAAACCAATCGACATTTTACGACACCGCTCCAAATGAAGGTCTGAATGCGAAAATGATTAGTGAACAGCCAGAAACCAACGCTTGCTCATCAGGTGAAGAGCTAGCAGACATACTCAGTAGCGCATGGATTTGATGAATTTCCAGGAGAATGCCCGATGATACATCCAATGATTGCCCTTCTGGCCGTAATTCTGATTCTTTCCACCGGCTTCCTGATACTTTATAAAATCTTTGGGTTAGTGGAGAAAGACATGGCAGATGACGAAAAAAAGAGGGACGACAACGATACCCTTTGACCGATCCACTTCGATGTCGATGAAGCGACTTCTGGTAGCTCAAGGCGCAATGGTGATCTCCCTCAATCACCATCGCGTTCAAATGGTCTACCCCGGCTTTAGCGGATTCGCGATAATGGCTCGGGAAATGCTGTCATTAGGCATGAATGCTCGCAATGCGAACATTGGAAGCAACCAATTAACGCTTCTTCCCGCATTACTTCGAAACCTATATGAGGGAAAGCACACTTTTTCAGTATACAGCTAGTTCACATTCCCCCTGAAACCAAGCATAAACGGGTTGCAGTAGCCATCTGGGCAAACGGCATCCTGACTCTCGTCCAGATCGCGGAAAGGACTTTGCCGGCAGTTTGGCGCTGATTGCCGATGCTATACATAACTTCTGGGACATGGCATCGCTGATTATCGCGTTCGCGGCCCGTAAGATTGCGCGTCGCCCGGCTGAATAAAAGCTGACCTTCGGCTACGGGCGAATAAAGGTAGGTGTTGCGCTGTTAAATACACCACCTTGATCATGATAGGGCCCTACCTGACATACGAGGGTGTCATGCGGTTCCCAGATCCGCTGGAACTCAAGGGGTGTTGGGTAGTCTGACTTACATTGTTGCACTGATAATGGACGCGTTGAGCGCGCTGCTGACCTACTCAATGCAGAAGGGCAGCGTTAATATTCATGCGTTGTTTTACACAACTTGTCTGATGCGTTTGCGTCAATAGCAGTGTTATAGGCGGAGCTCTTATCTTGCTCTACGACATGCGCTGGGTTGATTCCGCAATCACCATTGGCATGGCCAGCTATATTCTCTACCTGGACCTGACAGAAATTGGCGGGACCATCAGAACACTCATGCTGGGGAGTCCCGAGGATATCGGCACAGATTCCGTCATTGGGGCAGTATCAGACTTAGAAGGAGTTATCGACTTCACCCCGTACATTTTTGGCAGGTGGGTGAGCATGATGCCTCGCTCGACGCCCGTGTGGTTGTCGAGATGAGTGCGTGGAATGAACTTGAGAAAATCAAGGACGGGATAAAACAGGCTTTGGAGAAAGAGTTCAGCGTAACTCATTCAACACTGGAATTTGAACACCCTGACTACAAGCACGAGGGGGCAAATACCTATAAACATAGTTAACCGGCGCGCTATGTGACATACCTGATCATGCAGATTCCAAACGAATGGCGAACCACAAAGGCACGAGGACTCCATGCGAGACATGATTGAACCCCATCAAATTTGGGCCTACCCCATCGCTGCTGTTCTCGGCCTTTTAGAGGGCAGGAAACCTCCCCCGGGAAATATGTTGCCAGAGTATCTGCCCGGGACTCCATACCCAGGCTCTTGCTTTATAACAACATTACCCAGACACCGCTGCATCATCAGACCTCGCCAGATTCTCGAAAGCAATGTGGCGAGGTCTAGTTTTCTTTACCCTTCGGAAATACTCCTGCATTTCCAGAGATAGTAACCTACCGGTATCACCAACAGCGCCAAAATAACAGCAGAGATCATCCCACCGACCATCGGTGCAGCTATGCGCCCCATGACTTCCGAACCCGTGCCAGTACCGATCATGATAGGTACCAGCCCGCCGATAATGGCGGCTGCTGTCATCATGATCGGGCGCACCCGCAAACCGGCCCCGTGCAGGACTGCGTGGCGCAGGGTCTCTCGCTTGGGTTTCAGGCCTTTCTGCTCACACGTTTCCAGCATTGCGTCGTAGGACTGGTTCAAATACACCAGCATGATGACACCAATCTCCACGGCAACGCCGGCCAGCGCAATGAAACCTACACCGACCGCAACGGAGAAGTTATAGCCCAGCAGATACATCAGCCAGATTGCACCAATCATGGCAAACGGCAGCGTACCCATGATGATGCCCACTTCCGCAAAACGACGGAAGTTCAGGAACAGCAGAATGATAATGATAGCCAGCGTCAGCGGCACCACGTAGGTCAACTTTTCCTTGGCACGCAGCATGTACTCATACTGGCCAGACCAGGTAACCGAATAGCCCGCAGGCAGATCGAGCTCCTCGTTAACGGTAGCCATGGCCTGCTCCACATAGGTGCCGACATCAACCCCTTCAATATCCACGAAGGTCCAGCCATTGAGGCGGGCGTTTTCACTTTTGATGGCGGGAGGACCATCTTCTACCCGGATATCGGCGACATCGGCAAGCGCAATCCTTTGCCCCGTTGACGTAACGATGGGCAACTGCTCCAGCTTCTCTGGAGAATCCCGGTAGTCTTCCGGATAACGAAGATTAATGGGATACCGCTCAAGTCCCTCGATGGTTCTGGAAACGTTGATTCCACCAATAGCGGAGGCCACTACCTGCTGAACATCAGCGATATTCAGCCCATAACGAGCGGCACGCTCACGATCAATATCCACCTTGATGTAGCGGCCCCCAGCGACTCGCTCAGAGTAAACGGAGGCTGTACCGGGGATGTCGACCATGACTTCCTCAAGGCGTTTACCGATGTTCTGGATGACGGTAAGGTCCGGACCGGCAATCTTGATGCCCACCGGCGTTTTAATACCCGTTGCCAGCATATCGATGCGCGTGATGATCGGCATAACCCAGGCATTGGTTACCCCCGGGAACCGAATCAGAGTATTGAGCTCCTGCTTCAGCTTTTCGGTGGTCATGCCTTCCCGCCATTGATCCCTCGGCTTGAGCTGGATGAACGTCTCGATCATGGTTAACGGCGCCGGATCAGTTGCGGTGTCTGCTCGTCCTACTTTACCGAATACGGTTTTAACTTCCGGGACGGTCGCAATTAACTTGTCGGTCTGCTGCAATAGTTGGCGGGCTTTACCGATTGAGATCCCGGGATAAGTGGTCGGCATGTACATCAGATCGCCTTCATCCAGCGGTGGAATGAACTCACTCCCGATCTTGGTCGCCGGCCAAAGCCCCACAGCCAGTGCCAGCAGTGCAGCCATAACAGTGGTTTTCGGGAATCGAAGGACCAACTTCAGGACCGGCATATACGCACCGACCAGCAGACGGTTCACGGGATTCTTGTGTTCCGGCAGCACCTTGCCACGGATAAAATAGCCCATGAGCACCGGAACCAGCGTCACCGCCAGAGCCGCACTGGCTGCCATGGCATAGGTCTTCGTGAAAGCCAGCGGGGCAAACATCCGTCCTTCCTGCGCTTCCAGGGCAAACACCGGCACAAAACTGACCGTAATAATCAGAAGCGAGAAAAACAATGCTGGACCAACCTCCGAGGCTGACCTGGCAACAACCTCCCAACGGTTCTCGGGCGTGAGCGGTGTCCGCTCCATGTGCTTGTGCATGTTCTCGATCATCACGATGGCGCCGTCGATCATGGCGCCGATGGCGATGGCAATCCCTCCGAGGGACATGATATTGGCGTTGATACCCTGCCAGTGCATGACGATAAAGGCCGCCAGAATACCCACGGGAAGGCTGAGAATCGCCACCAGCGACGAGCGCACGTGGAACAGAAAGATCATGCACACAAGGCCCACCACCAGAAACTCTTCAAGCAGCTTGAAGCCAAGGTTATTAACCGCCCTCTCGATCAGTCCGGAGCGATCGTAAACCGTCACCACTTCCACGCCTTCAGGCAGGCTTGATTTCAGTTCCTCTAATTTGGCTTTTACGCCGTTAATCGTTGCCTGGGCGTTTTCACCGAAGCGCATCACTACAATGCCACCCACGGTTTCGCCTTCGCCGTTCAGCTCGGCCACCCCGCGCCGCATCTGCGGCCCGACCTCAACACTGGCCACGTCTTTCAGGAGCACAGGGGTGCCGTTGTCATCGAGACCCAGTGGAATTGACAACAGATCCTCACGGGACTGGGTGTAGCCAGACGTGCGCACCATGTATTCCGCCTCGGCCATCTCGATGACGGAGGCCCCTACTTCCTGGTTGCCTCTTTTGATAGCGTTCTGGATGTGAGCCAGAGGAATGCCAAACGCCCTGAGCTTTTCCGGGCTGACCTTGACCTGATACTGCTTCACCATGCCACCAAGCGCGGCCACTTCGGACACACCGGGAACTGTTTGCAGTTCGTATTTCAGAAACCAGTCCTGCAGGCTGCGCAGTTGGCTCAGATCATTGTTCCCGGTGCGATCCACCAGGGCATAAAGGTAAACCCAGCCAACCCCGGTTGCGTCCGGCCCCAGTTGCGGGCGGGCCGAGTCCGGAAGGCTGGGGGCCACCTGGGAGAGGTACTCCAGCACCCGGGAGCGAGCCCAGTACATGTCGGTATCTTCATCGAAGATCACATACACGTAGGAGTCCCCGAAGAACGAGTAGCCACGGACGGTTTTGGCCCCCGGGACCGACAGCATGGCGGTGGTCAGTGGATAGGTCACCTGGTCTTCTACCACCTGCGGAGCCTGCCCCGGGAAGCTGGTTTTGATGATGACCTGCACATCCGAAAGATCCGGCAGCGCATCTACCGGCGTCTTGTTCAGTGAGTAAAGGCCAAGCCCTGTAATAAGCAAGGTGGCCAGCAATACCAGAAATCGATTACGAACAGACCAGTGAATGATGGCAGCGATCATGATTCGCCTCCGCCATGATTCATGGAACTATGGTCCATCGCCTCAGGTTCGATCTTGGGCTCCGCTTTCTCCGGATCCATGACGTGCCCCGAATGATCCATCTGTAAATCCATGGCGTTGCTGCCTGATGCCGACATTCGCTGGAAATCCGAAGTCTTGCTGGACTCGGAATCGATCAGGAACTGCGCAGAGGTCACCACGGTATCGCCAGGCTTAATGCCTTCCAGTATTTCTGCGTACTTGTCGCCAATCCGCCCTACCGTGACGTTGACGGACTTGAAGGCACCCTGTTCCAGCGCCACCACCAGACGGTCGCTTTGTCCAGTGCGGATGATCGATTCACGTGGCACCAACAGGCGTCTTTGCCCACGATCCCCCTGGACCTCCAGGCGAGCAAACATGCCGGGCAGCAAAGCTCCGTCGGAATTGTCAAACCGCATCCGGACCCGGGCCGTCCGCGTCTTCGGATTAACCTCGGGATACACATAATCCACTTTTCCGCGCCACTGGCGCCCGGGCATGTAATCCAGAGTCATCACCACCCGGCTATCGCCTTCCACTGCCGAGAGCTGGCTTTCAAATATCTCGCCAATCACCCAGACTTCATCCAGTGCAGCAATCGACAAAACCCGGTCTCCGGGCTTTATGAACATGCCCTCGCGAACGTTCAGGTTGTCGATAACGCCGGAGCTTGGGGCGTATACGGTCATCGTTCTCTGTACGTTTCTCGTCTGGCGCAGTTGCCGTATCAGGCTGGCCGGCACGTTCAGCGCAACCAACCGTTCCTCAGCGGCATTGATCAGTCGCTGATTCCCCCGGTTCAGTGCCACGAGCAACTCCTCCTGAGCATTGACCAATGTGGGTGAATAGAGAGTATACAGAGGCTTGCCTTTTTCGACTGGTTCCCCCTCAGCTTTCACGTAGAGCGCTTCGATCCAGCCCTCTACTCTGGGGTGTACGTGCGCCATCTCGTCTTCGTTATATTGGACGTAGCCCACGGTAGTTATGGTATTGGGCAAACGCCCCTGGATGACGGACTCGGTGCGAACTCCTAAGTTGTTTACCACTGCAGGGGAAATACGAACGGTACCGACCGGATCGTCAGCCGACCCGGCATCCTCGAACACTGGAATCAGATCCATCCCCATAGGTGATTTTCCGGGTTTGTCGCTTTTAAAGTTAGGGTCCATGGGTGCGACCCAGTAAAGCGGCTCCTTTGTCTCGCCACCGGCCGCCTCCACTGTCGGATCGGACAAAATTTCCGGTGCCAGCCAATAGGCGGCACCCACGCCAGCAATCCCGCCGAGCAATACAAAGCCCAATGGGCGAACGAAATTAGCCATGATGATCAATCCTGGTAATGAGTCATTGAAGAGGAAGAAATATTGGAGGCGTCCGTGGTCAGATAACGGAAACTTGCCAGAGTTTTGGCTCGCTCGGCCATCATCTGGATCAATTCGACCTGGGCATTGAGTTCCGAAATCCGTGCACGTACCGCCTCAGCAAAATCACCGTCGTCATTGTTATAGGCGGTCAGCGCGGCGCTGGCCTGCTCTTCCATCTGAGGTAGGAGCGTTTGCTGATACAGGTCAATTCGATCATCCAACCGCTCGATGCGGGCTAGCGCCGCGCGCGCCTTTGCCTGGAGCGACCGGATTCTCAGAACCCGATCCGTCCTTTCGGCTTCCAGCCTGGCTGAGGAAGCACTGAGCCGTCGATCTTGCCGGTTTCCTGTGAATATCGGCAGGTCAAAACCAATACCAATCGAAAACAGGTCTGCCCTGTCCTGGCCGTTCGGAGCCTTATCCCGATAACCATATTGTGCGAAGACCGACCACTCTGGTTTGTAGGCTTCCCTGGCAAGATCTACGTCAATGGCCTGCACATCAATCAGTTGATCTGTGGCGCGAATCGACGGGTGACGGATGACAGACTCCACGGTCGTCTCAGACCAGCCGCTGGAAACGTCTTCCAATAGCCGAGGAGGAATGTTTTCAGTGACCAAGAACTGGGCCTGACTGGAACCGATCCATTCACCAAGAGCTTCCCTGCTGGAAGCCAACTGGGTGTGCAAGTCGGTCAGTCTATCTTCAAGGCGAGTCAACTCCAGCGAAGCACGAATAACATCTTGTTGTCTGGAGCCCATTGTCGCGGAGGTATATCCAGCTTCAGCAACATCCGCCAATTGCTCGAATAATCCCCGATTTTCTTCAATGAGGCGGATGCTTTCCTGGGATTTCCACAGATCGAGCCATAGGTGGGTCGCCGTTTCGGTGACCTGCGCACGGCGATTTTGGCGGAGGTAAGGCTGCACACCGGCCATCTCTTCTTTCTTTGCGCTAGCCAAGCGGCGGCTATCTCCACGAGGAATTCGCTGTGTAAAGCCAATCGTTCCCTGGGTCATGGGCTCTTGTCTGGTATCAAATGTGTCTAGAGGTAGATTTGCCGCGCCGATCGTTACCCGGGGATCGGGAAGCGCGCCCTCAGCAACAGCCTCCTCCATCAACGCATTTTGTTTATAAGAGCTTTGGCCAAGCCAGGGATCGTTTTCAGTTGCTGCTTCGATGACACTCATGAGCTCCAGTCTGGGCTGGGCCCACGCAGAAATGCTGCTAAACAGCAACACACCCAAAATAGTCTGCTTAGTAAAAAAGGTGCGGATGGACAACTTGAGATCTCCGTGGAAAGCATATAAGAGCGCTTATATTAGATCTCAAAGCTGAAACGAAGCTGAAATTAAGTGCGCACAAATTTTATATTGATCTGGCTCAACTATTTTTATCACTAACAAAAGTTATCAAATCGTTAATAAACTTTTTTTGTTTTTTCAGTCAGGTTTCAGGAACTAATGATCTAATGAAACCATCAACCAAACAGGAGGTGAAACTATGAAATCATTAATAGTATTCGCCGCAGCAGCGACTCCACAAAGAAATGACACGCTATGGATTGTCAGAAGTTGGAATGGAGGCGCGAAGACAGATGATAAGTGAAGAAGGACGAGCCTACCATCGTGCTTTAGAGAAGAAACAAATGGAGCAGAAGGTAACGTACAGCAAATGATAACAGAAATACCGCTGGTGGGCATCAGCGGTATCTACTAGAGGCCCAGTTGCATGGGCCTGGAGCAACAAATCAAGGAGTTCGTCATGAAGAGCATCATTACAGCCATAGCAATGACAGCACTGTTTAGTTCCTTTGCCTACGCCGATTCTGGCTTAGCCGACAGGATTAACGAGGCAAGGAGCTATCCGAACAAGACCGTGGAAACCGGTGACAGGCAAGAACTCTGCCTGAAACATCAAAAATTACACAAGCAGATGAAGGAGGCGGGAATAGCAGATTCAAGTGAGTCCTAGTACGCTCAAGGCAGGTAGGGCTATAAGCGAAGCTTGCTTCTCGGGAAAAAACGTGGCCAGTCGTATTTTCGTGACTGGCCATACTATTTTTGGCCGGAAACTTGATACAAAATTCATTACTGCAGAATAAGCCTCATGAGTTAATATATGTATGTTTCACTTGAGCCTTGACGACGATTCTGTTGGTTAGCTAAATCGAAATTGGAAATTGAGCTGGTTGAAATTTACCCAGGGTAAGTTTATGCGAATTAACTCCTGAAACTGTGCAAACTTCAACCGCTAGTGCCCCGTCTGGGTAATCCGTTTATTTAACAAAAGGAGAACACTAATCCAGACTCTCATTGACTACTCCCTTTTCTACTATGAGCTACGGATCACCTTTGCCTCTTCCCCGACAGCGGAACCGCCATCTGTTTTCCCAGGCGCTTTAACAACGATCACCAAGCCAACAATTGTGATTCCTATCCCGGTCATCTCCAGTGATGTGAAAGTTTCGCCGAACAAAAGCATTCCGATAGCGAGACCGAAAACAGGCGTTAAAAAGGTAAACGAATTGAGGCTGTTCAAGGGCGCGCTGGCGAGCAAGGCATACCAGAGCACAACCATCATTGCCGTTGCCGGAATGGCCAGAACGAACATGGCCGTCGTAAATGACCAAGTCCAATCAATCTCGAAGCCCTCGCCCAGGCTCACGGATGCTATTCCCAGAAACACTGAGCCTATGACAAGCTGGATGCCCATTGACCAATAGATATCATCGCTGCCGGCCTGGTATTTAAGCAGCACATTTCCAATGGCGGTTCCGATGGCTCCACCAAGAACATAGACGGCCCCTGAAAATCTGGCGTTACCAAACTCCATCTCTGGCATCGCTAGCACCACAACACCAATAAAACCAATCAAAAGGCCCACAAACACACGCCCGGTCACCACCTCTCGAACGATAAAAAACGAAAGAACCGCCGCAAACAGTGGTTGCGCATTGGCCAGAACCGTTGCAAGCCCCGGTCCCAGCTTGCCAGCACCGAGAAACATCCCTCCAAGCCCCATACCCGTGTAACTGAGGCCAATTACGGCCAGCATTAGAAGCTGGCGAAGCGAATAACTGGGCCGACCATCTTTTGTAAAAGCGATCAGAATCAGACACAACCCTGCCAACAATGCGCGTAAAGCGGCAAAAAGCAAAGGTGGCGCGTCCGGCAACCCCACCACAATAAAAGGAAAGCAGATCGCCCAAAGAAAGGCGACAAGAACCATCCCAGCGACTGCACGTATCGAAAGTGATTGGTTCACCAACGGCTCCTTTATCTACCCATCAAATGAGTAGAGCTTTTGTTCAAGCTTGCCGCCCCAATCCGCGCAATCGCGGCAAAAACCTGGGAGTGTTGTCTGCATAGTGTCTCCAGGCTTCCCCGAACGTTTCTTCGGCTTCCCGTTCCTCACTGATCGATAACCGTGAATACATCCAGAGCAAAACCGGGAACATCGCCAGGGTTAACAGAGTCGGCCACTGCAGCAGGAAGCCAAACATTATCAAGACAAAGCCGACATACTGTGGATGCCGAACATACGAATAGAGACCTGTCGTAGCCAGCTTTCGCTCTTTTTGCGCCGCGTACAAGGTTCGCCACCCGGCGGCAATCAAGTAAAAACCTCCACCAATAAACACCGTACTCAACAAGTGGAAGGGGCCGAAATGGGGAGAACCCTGCCAACCAAAAAGCATTTCAAGCAGGTGCCCGCTATCGTGGGCAAGCCAATTTACATCGGGGTATTGAGTCTGAAGCCAACCGGATAGAAAATAGAGTGTCAACGGGAACCCATACATCTCAGTGAATAATGCCACGAGAAACGCGCTGAACGCGCCGAAGGATCGCCAGTCTCGTTGGGTCTGTGGCTTAAAAAAACTGAAAGCGAAGAAAATAAAGATCACCGAGTTTAGAACCACCAGTCCCCAAAGACCGTAATCGGACGAAGCATCAGTCATCGCGTTGGCCTCCACTCTTGCCTTCCGGTTGATCGTGGTGATTATGGCCACCGTGATTCCCATGCCCTCCATGCATAAACATATGAATAAACGGGCATGCCAGAAGGATTAACCACGGCAAAGCACCCAGAAGGTGAACCTTATGTTCGCCCCAGAGCAAAACCAAAGCGATGACCGCAAAAATTGCCAACGTAATCTTGAAACGCTTATCCATATAGATTCCCTTTGGGAAAAGCTTGTCAGTGGGGCTTACTGGCTAGTATGCCTCTAGCGATATTTGGTGACCTATCCCGTCCAAAGAAACGTCATCGATAATCTCCAGAGAGCCCGGATCAAGCACCCAGAGCTTGGCTTCGGCCCGACTGGTGATCAAAAGGCTGCCATCGACGGGAGAGATCGCCGCCCATTGTGAGAGTCGAAGATAGATGGCAAGCACCAATTTACCTAGCAGTAGTTCAACACGCGGAACTGAAACAGACCTGAAAACAGACCTGAAAACAGACACAAGATGTGGATCTATTTGACGCAAATCACAAATGCAAGATAGATTCTTCGAGCATTAAGTAAGCCGTTTCAACCATTGCAAACCTCGAATGACGGACTCCAGATGCCGGAACCTATTTATGAGAACAGACGAATAGCAAACAGCCGGGCCAACGAACTCAACCGCCAATGCTACTGCATCACTCTTGACCGAATAGCCCTCAACAAGAGCCTCCACAACCAGCTTTCAGATGCTGGAAGCGAACTGTCAACGCTCCCGGAGTTCGATCACCTTTTTTCAAACACACCGGTTTTCGTACCCCGAGCCGACATAGCGGAGATGGAGAGGATCGTTCAGTCGATTGAAGCGGCCTCAGAGCTTCCCTCGTACCGAGAACGAGTACTTTCCTGGGCACCGGAAATCGCACAGTTCAATCCAGGGCCCATCGGGGCGTTCATGGGCTATGATTTTCACATGGGTCCCGACGGCCCCCGGCTGATCGAAATCAACACCAACGCCGGTGGCGCCTTCCTGAACCTTGTCTTGTCGAGAGCCCAGCGCAATTGCTGCGACCCATCTCAACAACCCACAACACCCCAGCAGCCGCTCGACGGATTCGAGGACGCGGTGTTCTCAATGTTCAAACAGGAGTGGCAAAGCCAGCACGACAATTTCGGGCCCAGTTGCCTGGCCATAGTAGACGATGCCCCAAAGACACAATTTATGTTCCCCGAATTCCAGTTGGCCCAACAGATTCTCCGAGCCAAAGGAATTGATACATTGATACTCGATCCACAGGAGCTTCAGTATGCCGGCGGTACGCTGACAGCCCGCGGTAAGCCCATTGATATGGTCTACAACCGTCTGGTGGACTTCGCATTGGACGCCGCGCCCCATGCGGCATTAAGGCATGCCTATCTGGATGGCGCCGTGGTGGTAACGCCTAATCCCCATGTGCACGCTGTGCTGGCTGACAAGCGAAACCTGGCCCTGCTATCCGCACCCCACTCCCTTCGAGACTGGGGGCTCAATGAGGCCGATGCAGGCTACCTGGAGAGAGCCGTGCCGAAAACCAGGCAGGTTTCGAGGAACGACGCGGCTGAGTTGTGGAGTGCGCGACGTCATCTGTTCTTCAAGCCGGTTGCCGGCCATGGCAGCAAAGGCGTCTACCGGGGCGACAAACTAACCCGGCGCGTTTTCGAGAACATCCTGAATGGTGGCTACATCGCCCAGGACCTTGTCCCCGCTGGAGAACGAACCCTGAGAATTGACGATGCAGTGGTCACCCGAAAAGTCGACATTCGGCTGTATACCTACGCCGGCAAAAGTATGCTGGTTGCGGCGAGGATATACCAAGGCCAGACAACCAATTTTCGTACCCCCGGAGGTGGATTCGCTCCGGTTTTTCAGGTGTGATTATTACCTTTTCAATGAGCCAATATTTGATCGCATTAATGAAGAATTCCAGATTTTTGGTTTAGCGAACTGTAGAACATTAAGTTACTTAAGCACGGTCCGGACCTATGAAAGCATAGGCCCGGAGACCCCTCGGCGCTTATTCGTTGGTGAACGTCACAACATCTTTTTAAACTGCCCGTAGTCTCCTCCGGTACGCAGTACCAGAGTGATGTCGTTGTCGTTCCGATTTCTGAAGAACCAGCCGTGATTGCCGGTAAAGGCTGCTTCCAACTCGCCCTCGTCTTCAGGCACGCCCCGACCTTTTTCGTAGGAAATTGACTGACCACTTCCATCACCATGGGTATCGAAGTTGATCGGGCCACCCTCTGATACCCAGGAGAATCGGGCTGTAGCGCCTTCCTCCATAGTAAGTTTGAACTCTGTGCCTTCTCCCGGTGTGAGAACCACGCGCACTTCATCCTGCCACTGCGGTTCCACAACTTCTGGTGCAGGCGCAGGTTCTGGCTCGGCAGGTGCAACTTCTGCTTCAGGCGAGGGAGCTGGCTCCTTAACGGCTTCAGCCACGACAGGTTCTTTGACTTCCGGGGCCTCTCGCTCAGTTGAGGATTGAACAGCAACCATCTGAGCAGCTTGGTCAGCAGCAGCCTCTTCGGCGAGCTGCTCCTTGATCTCACCCATTTCAGTCAGGCCCAAAAGGCGACCTGCGCCGGTTGGGTCCAGGGCGTACTCGGCGGGCATGACCACGGTAGCCAGCAGAACCAGCGCCACAAAAGCGGCAATGATGGTGGATCGAACCAGTTTGGCAGTGCTGGGCAGTTCTTCACGGTTGGGTATATCGGTGTTGTACATAAAAAATCTCCAGAATCAGGCGACAAAGTAACCGGTAAGCTGATAGCCAAAGAGCAGAAAACCTGCACTCATCATGGCCACGTTGGCGGTGTAGGCATGGCGGAAAAAGCCGTCGGTTTTTCGCCAGAAGCTGATAGCAATGAGGATCATGGCCAGGGCGATGAGCTGTCCGATTTCCACACCCACGTTGAAGGCGAGGAGGTTCGGAATCAGGCCGTCCGGCGAGATGTCGTATTCGATGATCTTGGTAGACAGGCCGAAACCATGGAAGAACCCGAAAATCAACGTGGCGGCCTTGGTGTTGGGCTGGAAGCCAAACCACCGCTGATAGGCACCGATGTTGTCCAGCGCCTTGTAGACGATGGACAGACCGATAATCGCATCAATGAGGTAGCTGTTGATGCCCACGTTGAAGTACACCCCCAGCAACATTGTGGTGGAATGCCCGAGGGCAAACAGGCTCACGTAGATCGCGATGTGCTTCATCTGGTAGAGGAAGAAGATGACACCCAGCAGGAACAGCAGGTGGTCATAGCCGGTGACCATGTGTTTGGCCCCCAGGTAGATGAACGAAATAAGGTTTATCCCGGTAATTTCCTGGATGTACCCCTTGTCGCCCTGAGCCACGGCATGGGCGAGTACGTCGGTACTCAGCCCCAGCAAGCCCAAAGTCAGAAATATCCAGAGTAGGCGATTACCTGTGCTCGTTGAGGACACACCACGGCATCGGCCTGTCAAGTTTGACAACATAAAGACTCCAATCGAATGTGTTTTCTCGGGCCGCCTAAGCGGCAAGAATCAAGCAGGAAGGAGTGCTTTTGGAGGGCGTTCGAGCCGATAGCGCAAGCTGCGGGGGAAATCATCGGCAAAGGGCACGGGCTGCCGGAGAACGGTCAGGCTTTGGGAAATAAGGGGAACCCTTAGCTGGTCCACTGTCTCGTGGGTATGATTGCCAGCATCATGATGCACTGATGATGTCTCTGGCTCTTCGTCAAAATCATGGGTGTGTCCATGCGCACCATGACTGCTCGCTTGGCCGTCAAACTGCGATTCCCAGTCGCCTGCCAAGTTGGCCACACCATGAGAGAATGACTCGCCAATCACCGACAGTGACAGGCCCGCCAATGCAAGGAGTATGACGAGCGTTGGAAGCAGTTTTCTCGGGTGAATGGCCGAAATCATCAATCTACTGCGTCGAGTCTGTGGTTGGATTTCAACGAGAACGGAGGATACCATCCCCCCGTGGGGGATAGGAATTAAACATGGTAAATGATCACACGCATCAATCTCACCCGAACATTATCAAACGTCTGAAGCGGGCAAACGGCCATCTTGAAAGCGTGATTGGCATGATTGACCAGGGACTGGCAGTGTGCCTGAATGCGCTTTTTATAGACTGTAGGCGACTCGGGCTGATGCGAGACGACTGAGACAATAGCCGCATGAATGTTTGGGCCTATCGCCCACACATGCAGATCACTGACTTTGGCATCGTCGTCTTCGACGGCCTGTCTGACGGTTTCCTCCATGTCCTGATGCTGCTCGTCGAGGAGGACCTTTGAGGTCTCTTTCAGCAGATGCCAGGACCAACGGGTTACCAGAATCGCACCGATAATCCCCATCATCGGGTCCATCCAGTTCCACCCGGCATATTTACCCGCCAGAAGGGCAACAATAGCAAGGACTGACGTCAGCGCATCCGCAAGTACATGAAGGTAGGCCGCACGGCGGTTGTGGTCATGGTGATGATGGTGGTGACCGTGATCATGGCCGTGACTGTGACCATGATCATGGCCTGCATCCCCCAGTATCCAGGCTGACACCCCGTTGACCACCAGGCCAATGATGGCCACAAAAATAGCCCCATCGAAAGAAATGGGGACGGGCTGAATAAAACGCCCGACGCTCTCGATGACCATGTAGAGCGCAAAGACAGCCAGCAGAATCGCGCCGGTAAAGCCGCCCAGCGCATTGACCTTCCCCGTCCCGAAAGAGAACCTGGCGCTGCCCGCGTTTTTCCTGGCATACGCATAGGCGAAGGCGGCAATACCCAGAGCCACCGCGTGCGAACCCATGTACAGGCCATCAGCCAGCAAAGCCATTGAGCCATAAACGATCCCGGCCAGGATCAAAACCAGCTTTTGACCTATCCCCCCTGGGGGGATGGCATGAGAATGCTACTGTAGCCAGATGGCTTCAACAACCTTGACAGAGGGGGCAGTGTCCAATTCGGCATACTCTCACCCTCCCCCCGATGAAGACGAGTAAACCAAGGTGCTATCGCTTTCCAACATGGCTTACGATCTGGAAGACCTCATCAGCCCTGCGCTCACGGGGCCAGGGGTCATGTCGCTGAACCTGGTTGTGAGCTTTGCAGGGGGGCAGTCATGCCTTATCCGATCCGGTCCATGGCTCAGCGGCCCGGTGTTGCTTACAACCCTCCCGGGGTGCCGTCAGCGGCTCATGATGCAGCGCCTTCAACAGGCCAGCTGTCATAGCAACGATAACCAGCGAGAATGGCAGGGCCGCGAGGATGACCGCATCCTGGAGGACGGCAATACCTCCCGCCACTAGCAATACCGCGGTCAATACTCCGTTGCCAATGGCCCAGCCTGCTCTCGACGCCTTGGGAGGCTCAAGCTGCCCTCCTGATAAAATGATATTGACCACCAATGCGCCGGAGTCAGCAGACGTTATAAAGTAGATGCTGATAAGGAGCGTTGCCACCAGACCCATCAAAAATTTAATTGAGTCAGTCGTCTGCAGGTGCTCAATGGTCGCGAAAAGTGCATAGGCGATGTCTTTATTGACCGCCTCAACAATTCCGCCACCCCCGAATAGCTCGCTGTGGAGTGCAGCGCCCCCCATCACCGAGATCCATACAAAAGTCACCAGCGTTGGTAAGAGAAGAACCCCGAAAACAAACTCTCTCAGGGTTCGGCCGCGGGATATCCGGGCGATAAACAACCCGACAAAAGGTGACCAGGCCAGCCACCAGCCCCAGAAAAACACCGTCCAGGTCGATTGCCAATTTCCCGGTTCATTGGCGCCAACATAGAATGTCATGATCAATAGACTATCCAGGTAACCGCCAATTTCCTGCACCAACAACCCTGCCATGTAATCAAAGGGGCCAATAATCATAAAGGCGGCGAGTAAAATCAGCGTTAGCCAAAGATTTACCTCACTCAATATTTTCACGCCCCGCCTGACCCCAGAAACCACCGAAATCGTCGCGATTACAGTAACCACGGCGACCACCGACAGCTCCACCCAAAGAGACGCCTCCACGGAGAAAAGCCACTTGAGCCCCGTGCCAGTCTGACGGGCTCCCAGCCCCAGCGTCGTCGCCAGACCAAATACAGTCGCAAAAACAGCGAGCGCGTCAACGACGTGCCCCCAAAAGCCAAAGATTCTTTCACCAATAAACGGGTACAGCGCTGATCGAGGCGCGAGCGGGAGATCATGGCGATAGCTGAAGTATCCGAATGCAATCGCGACCAACGCAAAAATAGCCCATCCGTTCAGACCCCAGTGGAAAAACGACAATTGAATTGCAGTAGACGCAGCGGAGGGAGTAAAGCCCTCCGAAGTAAAAGGGTTACCCTGAAAGTGCATGATTGGCTCGGCGATGCTCCAGAACAGCAGCCCCACACCCGTGCCGGCCGCAAACAGCATCGCCAACCAGGGAAAAAGCCGGTATTCCGGTTGTTCGTAGTCTTTACCAAGGCGCACGTTCTTGTAACGCCCCAGCCCTAGCCAAATAACAAATGCCGTCAGAAACGCAACCAGTGCCACATACCACCAGCGCAGCAGACCATCCACGTACGAGGAAACATAATCAAGCGCATACGCAAACTCAGACTGCCAGATCAGCGCGCCAGCGAGGGTCAAACCAATGGCGCCAATGCTGAATAGTGACGGCAAGATGGGTTGTTGGAGATGGCTATTGCCTTTTTCGTTCCACATGATGATTAGCCTTTTATTATGTCCTGGTCTGCCAATAGCGATGCTCGTATAAATTACGAAAAATGCTGCAGTTATTATCTGAATTCACGACCCCAGGGGAGCGGTACCAAGGCTCATCCTCAGCATCTTCTTATTGCAGGTAACAACAAGAACCAATCCCGACAGCAGCACCAACAACACACCCCAGATCAAATAGGTATAGAGCATCGGCATAAAAAACCATCCTGGCTCAGTGTTTATTCACAAGATTGCGGGGGGCACCCTCGATGAAGCCAACAATGTTTTCGCCAGTGGTCTTGAGGATTCTTTCGACAGCCTCTTTCGTATTGAACGCACTGTGGGGGGTGACGATGACGTTTCTCATGTGCTGAAGAACATGGTTGGCAAACAGCGTTTCCAGATCATGTTCCTTGTCAAAAAAAGAGCGGATCAATTCCACCTCTTCCCTGATGGAGGGCTCATCCGGCAGTACATCAAGACCGGCAGCCGACACCTTCCCATCCGCCAGCGCGTGCAGCAAAGCCTGGGTATCAACAATGGAGCCGCGAGCGGTATTAATCAGGACAACCCCGCGCTTCATCCGGGCGAACTCCCTGTCCGACAGAAGATGCTTGGCCGATTTACTGCCAGGAACGTGCAGCGTCACAACATCGGACTGCTCAAGAAGACCATCCAAATCGACGTAAGACACGTTATATCGGTCCGCGAATACGTAATCCGGCTTGGGATCGCAGGCAAGAACGTTCAGACGAAACCCTTGCGCGATTTCCACAACACGCTTACCGATAGCACCGGTACCGATCACTCCAAGGGTTTTGCCTTGCAGATCGAATCCCTGCAGGCCTTTCTGCGAAAAATCCCCCTTGCGAGTGCGATTGATCGCCTCTGGAATCTTGTGGCTAATGGCAAGGAGCAGCGCAAAAACATGCTCCGCAACAGTCTGGTCACCGTAGACGGGCACATTGCTGACTGGAATCGCATTTCTGGTGCAATACTCCAAATCGATATGGTCGTATCCCGTCGACCGGGTAGCGACAAATTTCAGATGCTCAAAGCACTCAAGTACCGAACGATCCAGGGCTGAATGAACGAAGGGTGAGATGATATCGGCGTCCCTGTATAACCCAACGTTGTCTATTCCGAGTTCCTCGTCCGTGAAGACAACCTCATGATTGCAGCAGGCATGCTGCAAAATATCGCACTCCCACTTCTCTGCCTCAAAGAACACAATTTTCATTAGCTTTCCCTGGCCAAACTCATTTTTACTCCGACCTCAGCACTGAGAGCCACAGGATAGGGCTACCAGTGAGAGGTCATCGATATGGTCGTTTCGCGCCTAGACTTTCTCTCGACGCAAACGCAGGGAGTTCATCACCACTGACAACGAGGACGCACTCATTGCAAAAGCGGCAAAGATAGGTCCTATCAGGATGCCAAAGAATGGGTAGAGCACACCAGCAGCCACCGGCACACCCGCACCGTTGTAGACCAAGGCAAAAAACAGGTTCTGCTTGATATTTCGCATCGTCGCCTGGGACAACCGTCTGGCGCGGACAATGCCATCGAGGTTACCCTTAACCAAGGTAAAGCCCGCGCTCTCAATGGCGACATCCGCGCCGGTTCCCATTGCAATACCAACATCGGCCTGGGCCAGGGCGGGTGCGTCATTCACGCCGTCCCCTGCCATCGCTACCTTGCGCCCCTGGCTCTGAAGTTCGCGAATGATGCTGGCCTTGTCCTCTGGCAGCACATCGGCACGAATCTCATCGATACCGAGTTTACCCGCCACCGCCTTTGCCGTGCGCTCATTGTCGCCAGTTGCCATAATTATGCGGAAGCCAGCGGCGTGGAGGGCCTTGAGCGCAGCGGGTGTCGTTTCCTTGACCGGGTCGGCTACGCTGACAAGGCCTGCAACGGCGCCGTTAAGCACCACAAACATGACCGTTTCGCCTTCATCGCGTCTGCTATTGGCAACCTCCATCAGATGGCCACCGTCCAAGCCCAGCTCTTCCAGTAGTTTGGCATTGCCCAAAGCCACTGGCTTGCCATCCACAACACCCTTGACCCCCTTGCCTGTAACGGCTTCAAAGTCATCGGCCTTTCCAAGCATCACGTTACGTGCCTCGGCGCCTGAAACGATGGCTTCAGCGAGCGGATGCTCTGACCCTTTCTCCAGTGTGGCCGCAAGCCTGAGGACCTCGGTCTCGTCATGATCCGATTCCGGCAGCACCGCCACTAGTCTGGGCTTACCTTCGGTCAAGGTACCAGTTTTATCCACAATCAAGGTGTCCACCTTGGCAAAACGCTCCAGCGCTTCGGCGTTCTTGATCAGCACACCTAACTGGGCACCGCGCCCCGTAGCCGTCATGATCGACATAGGCGTAGCCAACCCCAATGCGCAAGGGCAAGCGATGATAAGCACCGCAACCGCAGACACGAGCGCATACGACAAAGCTGGCGCCGGCCCCCAGATGGCCCACGCCACAAAGGACAGGGCCGCCACGGCAATAACCGCTGGTACGAACTTGCCGGCCACCATATCGGCAAACTTCTGGATAGGCGCGCGGCTGCGCTGGGCATTGGCAACCATCTCGACGATTTGACTGAGCGTAGTATCCGCGCCAACCCGGGTCGCCTCCATAACAAGGCTTCCGGTACCGTTGATGGTGGCCCCGGTGACCTTGTCTCCTTCCACCTTCTCTACCGGAACTGGCTCCCCGGAAATCATCGACTCATCAATGGAAGAGCGACCTTCAACAACCACGCCGTCAACGGGCACCTTATCACCGGGCCGAACACGCAGGTGATCACCGACCTTCACATCCTCCAGAGCAACCTCTGTTTCGGTTCCATCGGGCCGGATCAGGCGCGCCGTTTTGGCGGCCATATCCAGCAACGCACGTATGGCTTTACCGGTGCCCTCACGGGCCCTCAGTTCCATCACCTGGCCCAGCAGGACCAGCGTGACGATAACGGCTGCCGCCTCAAAATAAACGCCGACGTTTCCTCCAGAATCCCGGAAGCCTTCCGGGAAGATCCCTGGCACAAGGACCGCTACGATGCTGAAGATATAGGCCGCCCCAACTCCCATGCCGATCAGGCTGAACATATTCAGGTTCATTGTCCGAAACGAGATGTAACCGCGAGCAAAGAAGGGCCAGCCGGACCATAGGATTACAGGAGTAGCAAGCACCAGTTCAATCCAGAGTGACAAACGCTCACCGAAGAAGTCGCGAACCGCCATGACACCGATATAGGGAGTCATGGTCAAAATCAGCAAGGGCACTGAAAATGCCAGGGCAACCCAGAGCCGATGAGAAAAGTCCACCAACTCCGGGTTGGGCCCCTCATCTTCCGCGGTGGCCGATTCCTGCTCCAGTCCCATACCGCACAGAGGACATGCCCCGGGCTTTGTCTGTCGGACTTGAGGGTGCATGGGACAAGTGTAAACCACCCCCGAATACCCGGGTGGTACACGGTCATATGTTCGATCGTCGCCTGACGGTTTTTCATGATCTCCAGAACAATGGTGAGAGTGATCTGAATGAGAACTCACTTTATTGTTTTCCAGAGGCACAAGGTGCATCCCGCATTTCGGGCAATTCCCAGGCTCATCAGATATGACCTCCGGATGCATCGGGCAGGTATACTGGCCCTCCGACTCCTTCCCAGCACTATCTTTGATAGCAGAACTATTTTCTTTGGCAGACATCTTCCGATCATCCTTTCGATGGTTTCATACCATTCGAGCCTCTCAAGGTTCGACCTGGTCATAAGCAATGTAGTTGCCCTCTACTGCACCCCATTCCACTACACCCGGCTGAACTGAACCTGAAAAGCACTTCTGCGCTTTGCATTTTTTTGATCACCATCAACTTTTCGGTAAAGCTATTGCCCTGAGGTACACGTCAAACCGGACTTTCAGCTGAAATTCAGTCTTTGTCTATAATCTGGTCACTTAAGCAACATAACAGTTCGCTCGCCCCTTTTCAGAAGCTGGAGATACAAAAGATGGTCGGTCAGAGAATTATTCGCGTCGCGGTCAACGGTTATGGCGTTATCGGCAAACGGGTAGCGCAAGCCGTTGCGGTACAAAAAGACATGGCTGTGGCTGGCGTAGCTGATGTCGCGCAGGACTGGCGAGTGAGGGCCGCGCTGAGTAGAGGGTATGCCCTGTACGGCGCGACTGAAGAGCACGCCGTTGCCATGGGCGCAGCCGGGCTTGATGTTTCCGGCACACTGGATGACTTACTTGAAGCCGCGGACATCGTGGTGGACTGTACACCGAAACACCTGGCCAGCAAGAACATCGAAACCTACCGGCGGCTCGGTATCAGGTTCATCGTTCATGGCGGCGAGAAACATCAAAGCACGGGCCATTCATTCGTTGCCGAGGCCAACTACGCCAGCGCTGTCGGCCGTGACTGCACGCGCGTCGTATCGTGCAACACGACGTCGATCATTCGTACCCTGTCAGCGCTCAAACGCCACGGCTTGCTGGACCGGGCACGGGGAACCCTTCTGCGCCGGGCCACCGATCCCTGGGAGAGCCACCAGGGCGGGATCATGAATACCGTCGTGCCAGAGCCGGAGATTCCCAGTCACCAGGGCCCGGATGCCCAAAGTGTCGACCCGGACCTGGATGTGGTAACCATGGCGGTCAAGGTTCCGGAGACACTGGCCCACCTGCACTACTGGTCCGTTCAACTGACACGTGAGGCGAGCAAGGACGAAGTGCTCGATGCGTTCCGCACCTCCTCCCGCATTGTTTTCCTCCGGAACAGCGACGGGCTAAGCGCGATCAACAGCGTCAAGGAGTTGATGGCCGACCTTGGCCGACCTCACGACAGCCTGTATGAAGTCGCGCTTTGGGAAGACATGCTCAAAGTGCAGGGCAATGAGCTGTTTTATGCCTATATGGTCGACAACCAGGCGATTGTTGTTCCGGAAACCATCGATGCCATACGCGCACTGACCGGGGCCGAACCCGATGCGGAAACGTCGATCAGAGACACCAACGACAGCCTGGGTATCGGCTCTTTGGGGTTATAGATATGGACGGCAACCCCGGCGACGTCGCCTGTGAACCCGAGGGCGGGGCCGTGAAGGGTGTGTTCAGGCTGTTCGGTGAGGGAGACGAACTCTATGCGGAGATGATTCGCTCGGTCCGTGCTGCCACCCAGCGTATCTTTCTTGCTTCGTATATCCTCGCGGCGGACGAGGTGGGGACTGAACTGCTCGATGAACTGATGAAGCAGTCCCGCCACGGCCTCGACGTGCGAATTCACGTTGATGCGCTGGGCTCAAGTGGCGTCCTTACGCGGCTGCACCGGCGCCAGCTCAGGGCCGCCGGCGTCCGTCTACAGCGCTTTCACCGCTGGAGCTGGCGGCAACCGATGCGTTACAACCGTCGCGACCATCGCAAGCTGCTGGTCATTGACGGCAAAACAGCGTATCTCGGCGGCTTCAACATTCATCGCGAAGGCTCGAGGCGCTATTACGGCCCAAAGCGTTGGCGCGACGTGCATGTGTGCTTCGAGGGGCCTCTGGCGGCGGAGGCTGACGCTCTGTTTGACGCCTTCTGGTGCGGTCACCCTGACTGGAGCCCACAGAGTCATACCATCGGTGACAGCCGGATCACTCCCAATACCACACGCGCCTGCCGCATCCAGCTGCGGTGCTCCATCAAAGACCAACTGGCCGGAGCATCCGACAAAATCTGGCTGGCGACGCCCTATTTCGTACCGGACCGGGGATTACGCAAACAACTTGCTCTCGCGGCCCGCCGGGGAGTCGATGTGCGGATCCTGACCACCGAAAAGACCGACTCGACCCCCGCACAATGGGCTGCCCGCGCCATTTACGGGGAACTGCTGGAACACGGCGTTCGCATATTCGAGTACACACCCCGGCTATTGCATTCCAAAGTACTGCTCGTTGACGATGCCTGGGGCAGCATAGGGACCGCGAACTTCGACTACAGAAGTTTGTTTATTAACTATGAACTGACGCTGATTTCCACAAACGAAGCCTTGAATGGCCAGTTAAGAAACGAGTTCGTAACTGACTTGCAGGATGCCAGTGAAATCACTGGCATCGCCTGGAAACACCGCGGCTTCATGAAAGGCGTGTATGACACGCTTGGCCTGTTGCTACGCAAGTGGCTTTGACGTGGGCCGACTTAGATCGGGGCTCAACTTGCCTGGTATGCCGAACCAGGGGCCCAGCCACCCGGTGCGGCAATGATTAAGGACGCAGCGAGTGCTTTGGTGCGAGTCGAGTCATACCGCCTTGATAATCTCCGACAGCCTATCTCTCACCTCACCCGCAATATGCTTGAGTTGCCCATTTTCGATCGCTGTCATGGATAACACGGGATCAACCGCACTGACTTCAACGCCCTCCGGGGTCTCGCGCAGTATGACATTGCACGGCAACATAGCGCCTACCCGGGGTTCCACGCCAATCGCTTCCCAGGCCATGGCCGGATTGCAGGCACCGAGAATTCGGTAGGCGAGCATGTCCTTGTCCAGTTTCTTTTTCATGGTGGCCTTGACGTCTATCTCCGTCAAAACCCCGAATCCCTGATCGGCCAGGGCCTTACGGGTTCGCTCATCCACGGTCTCGAAATCCACATTCTGAATTACGCGATTCATTGTGTAAGACATATACATCTCCTTTTCTTTAGGTAAACCGAGTAAGGCCTACAGTAGCCAGCCCTTCGATATCAACATCTAACCTTTTCAGAACCCATAGCGTACCCCCAGATACAGGTTATTGTTGTCCTCAAACTGACCGAAGAAGGTTTCCTCCTGGGCGCCGAAAAACAGGTTTCCGCCGGCTTCAACAGAGAGATGGTCATCAACCTGATAGCCCACCCGGGGGCGCAGGTACGCGTCCCGGTCCGAGGGCGAGTAGAACAGGAACAACGACCACTCCAGATTCTGGCTGTGTGTCAGCCATGTCAGCCGCTGGGTGAGGACGTGGCGATTCTCGTCCCGCACCGGGGCACCAGGGGGCAAGGCCCGCCGGTAGGCCTCAAACTCGCCCATGCGCTCAAGGTAGTATTGCAGGCCCAGGGTCAGGTTACGGGCAATTTCCTGCTCATAGCCGAGCAGCAGGCGCAGCTCGCTGTTGCGCACCGTGGGATCGTCGCCATCGCGGTCGGCGCGGGAATCGTAATAGCCCAGCTCGACGTTGCCGATGCCCGGCCCCACCGGCCCGCGCAGGCTGGCGCCGAGCACCGACAGCGGAGGAAACCTGGCCCGACCGCTGGCCGGCTCGGCCCCGGCCGGGCTCTTCCAGAAGCCGTCGTAGCCGTAGAGCGCGACCTCGTAGGCGCCAAGGTTACGGTACAGCCGGGCGGCCCACTCGTCGTCTTCGAACGCGTCCGCCGGGCGGTCCGCCAGTACAACCGCATTGCGCCCGGTCAGCCGCCCTTGCCCTGTGTTGAAGAAAGAGAGACGGCGGCCGTCGATGAAGCGATCAGCGTCAAACCGGGGGGTGTAGACAAGGTCAAGATTGGCCCAGCTGGAAAAAGCCGAGACCTTCAGCGCGTCCGAGGGCGCCTTGAGGTACTCCACATCGCGGCCGATAAAAAACGAGACCCAGTCCTTGGGAAACAGATCGTTGATGAACACCAGGTCGCCGGTTCCCCAGGTTAGTATCTGGCGCCCCAGCTTGACATCGGTGTCCGCGCTCGGCGAAAACACCAGGCTGGCCTCACGCAGGTCGAACGCGCCCTCACCCGATTCCAGGTCCACCGACCGATCATCGTCCAGGTCGTCATAGAGAAAATCGCCGGTAAGGCGCAGCGTTACTCCCTTGAAATACTTCTCCGCCTCGAGCTGCAACCGGGTTTCGGCGATGGACAGATCGCGCTGGTGAGGATCATCGCCCAGCCGGGTTCCGCCGCGGGCCTCCCAGAAGCCGCGCAGACGAAATGGCAGCGCCGCCGAAGCCGGTCGGTCGGTGGTCTGTTCTGCTCCGGTCTCACCCCCGAGGCCCGCTGGCAGGGCCGGTTCTGCGGTATCACTGGCTGGCGCACCCAGCCCCTCCGGCAGCTCGGGCGCGGCCGCCCATAGCGCCCCGGGCGCCCCACCGAGAACGCTGCCCGCCAGCAACATACCCCAGAGCAGGCTTCTGGTGTTCATCCACGCCCTCCTGCTCTCAGTGCACCGGTGGTCACTGCAAGTACTCCTTTGGTGCCCGGCGCAGGTAGCGCTCCGAAAACACGTCTTCCGGCAGGCCCAGGTCATAGTCAATGCCAGTGTAGGTCAGCTCCGTGGTGCCGCCGCTGCGCAGGTTCTCCATCCTCGCCTTGACGACCGTGGGGTAACCCTGCACCTTCTCCACCGCCAGCGCGGTGTAACGCCGGTAGAGGTTGCCACTGTCGTCGACATACTCGGTGCGAACCGGCAGGAACGACTGCTTGTGGATATAGACATCGTAGTAGGCGAACTCAACCTCCCCGGGCCGCTTGGGTGTGTTGCGCACTACGTAGTAATTGTCTGTGGTCTCGATCAGCTCATGGCTGTCGGCATCAATACTGCGCCCGGAGATATCCTCGTAAAAGAAATCCGAGCCGACGAAGCTGGTGCGTTTGTCGGAGGCGGCAATTCGCTTAACCAGATCCAGCGCCGGCAGGTACAGCCAGCGGTCGTCGTCCCGGTCCTGGTGTTTCCACACCAGCAACGTCATCTGGCTCACATCCGCCGGCCGCCGGAAATAAACATAGTACTTCTGCTCGCCACGGTAGGCACTCCCCTCAATGGCATCTGTCTCCGGGCCGTCCCGCCGCAAAATGGTAAGCTCGCGACTTCGGATACGCCCCTGGCGGTCGGTGATGGTCATGGCGACCCTGGCGCGGCCATCACGCCCCTGGAAGTAGGAGACCATATTGGCCCGGTTGACAATGCGCTCCACCGAGGGCGCAGCGCCGGCATCCTGGGCCAGGGCAATGGGCGTGATGCCCAGCGCGATCACCACCAGGGCCAGCTTTTGGAACAGGGTAACAGGCCAGTATCTACTCATTGCACGCCTTCCTCTTGGTTTTGCGGATTCGGGGCGGCCCTGCGGGCACCGGGAAACAGCCATCGTTGCAGCAGGGTTACCAGTGC
Source organism: Marinobacter sp. ST-43 (assembly GCF_030541085.1). NCBI lineage: Bacteria > Pseudomonadati > Pseudomonadota > Gammaproteobacteria > Pseudomonadales > Marinobacteraceae > Marinobacter > Marinobacter sp. ST-43. Next base: position 20,491 of record NZ_JASSVO010000024.1, on the reverse strand, counting down.
CGGCAGGATCAGCAGTGTGCTCAGGCCGGCGGTCAACAGAATGGCCGCGATAAATACCCCCACCGTCTGGTAGGGCACGAGCGGTGCAGCCAGCAGCGGCAGGAAACCAACGCCAAGCACGATGGCGTTGCGGGTTATTGCTCGTGCCGGCTCGCCGAACATCGGCGCCACCGAGCGACGCCAGGAGCCTGTCTCAGCTTGGGTGGCGCGGGCGCGGGCCAGGAAGTGGATGGCGTAGTCCACGGCGAGTCCCAGACTCAGGGCGCTCAGCACGGCGACCGGCATATCGTAGTTCTTGCCGATGATACCGATCAGACCGTAGATGGCCCCGATGGTCACAGTCAGGGGAATCATGCACAACAGTCCCCAGAGCAAAGAGCGGAACAATAAGGCCATCAGCAGGAGCACGACCACGAAACTGCCGAACAGGGCCATGGCCATGCCGCTGACCATTTTGTCCTGCCAGACCACATTGATGTAGTTAAGACCAAACCAGCGTGCCTGGATCGACGCAGGCGGAGGGTTGGCCGCGATGAAGTCGTCGAGCGCCTGAACCACCCGGCTCATATCCCGGTTGTCGCCACTGGTAAGCTGAACCCAGATGCTGGCACGGCGGTAGTCGGGGGTAACGAAGTGCCAGAGATCCTGGGGGCGGTGGCCATTCTGGTAGGTGAGCAGGGTCTGCGCAACCGCCGCCGGACTGTCCGGAATGCGAAAGGCTCCGTCATCGCCGCCCAGCAGTTCGCGGTGAACGGTTTTGACCAGATCGGCGACGGAGTTGGACTTGCCGACCACGCCGGTCTCGCCCAGCCGCTGCTGCAACCTGGCGATGTAGCGCAGGACTTCGGGGCGTTTGAAGATCTGGTTGTCCTGGGCCGCGTTATCCCCCTCCGGAACCAGCGCCAGATAGGCCATGTAGGTGCCGCCGAAATGTTCGTTGAGCACCCGGTCTGCCACCCGGATGGGGTGCTCGGGCTCGAACCACTTGACCGGGTTATCGTTGATGCGGATCAGGCTGATGCCATAACCGGCGGCCACCACCACGACCATGGTAATCACCAGCACCGCCCTGGCGTGGCTGACCACGCCCTCGCCGAGGCGACGCAGCCAGCGCCCCATGACCGTATCCTGGTCCGGGTCCCCGGCGGCGTGACCGAAGCCGGTGAGCCGCCGCTCCGGCATCAGCATGATGTAAGCCGGAATGAAGGTCACCGTGCACAACCAGGCCAGGAACACACCAATCGCGATAAAGATGCCGAACACCTGAACGGGCGGGATCGGGGTGAGTGCCAGTGAGGCAAACCCCGCCATCGTCGTCAGGGTGGTGAACAGCATCGGTTTGAACAGTATCCCCATAACCTCCCGGATGGCCCGGTGGCGGTCACGATGCAGGGGATAGCGATCGAAGAATTCCGAGAGGATATGCACCGCGTCCAGCACCGCAATGGGCATGATGAATACGGGGATCATCGAGCTCATGATGTGGACGGTGCTGCCGCTGATCACCAGCAGCGCCATGGTGCTCGCGGCCGCCACCATCGCCACGATCATCGCCGAGGTAATGAGCCGGATGTGGCGGAAGAACCACCACATCGCCAGGAAGATGACCAGCATTGCCAGTGGCGCCGAGATCGCCATCTGATAGAACATCTGCACACCGAACGTGTCCTCCGCCACGGGCAGCCCGGTGATGTAGACCTGATCGCCGGTATCCTTCCAGCCAGCGACTTTGTCAAGCAGGGCTTCGCGGACCCGGTAACTCATGTCCTTGCTGGTCAGCGGCAGGTAAAGGGCGACTGCCTTACCATCGGCGCTGACCAGGGTATTGTCGAACAGCGGAATGCGTTGCGCCCGCTCAAGAATAGCGAGCGCCTGGTTGCGGGTATCCGGCGGCTCTGGCATGAGCCAGCTGAAACGAACCGAGCCGACCCCCTCTTGCTCAATGTTGTCGACCCGCGAGAGCGCGAGCATATCCTCCTCAACCACGCCCTCCTGCCGGCCCGGGTTGTCCGGATCGGGCCACCTGAGCGTACTGGCATACTCCGTCAGCTCATAGATGCGCCGCAGCGAACCGACATTGAATACCCCGTCAGGGTTGCTTTCGTTGACCACACCCACCACGACCATGTCATAAAGCGAGAATTGCTCCTTCATGTCGTCGTGGAAAACGCGCACGGGTTCGTCGGAAGAGAGCATGTTCTCGGGGTCGGTATCGATGGTCAGCGGATTAAGCAGACCGAACCGCTCGGGCCAGACGCTTGGCAGCGCCGCCAGCGCCACCAGCGCCAGCGTGGCAACCACCATGGCCCAAACGGTCAGTCGAGGACGGTCAGTGGCGAACTGTAGCCACGAACTCTCGGTGTTTTCAGACATTTACAGTGCCTCCGTGCGTCAATCGAAGGCGGCGCCGGGCTTCTTGCCCAGGGCCTTGAGGATCTTCGCCAGAGGGCAGAATCCGCTGAAGGCAGCCTGCAGCATGTTGGCGCCCACAAACGCGGTGAACCACAGCCAGTAAGGCGAGTGGAGCTGGGAGAGAGCCAGACTTACAAGAATGAAAGATCCTGCGAAGGCGAGTACAAGACGATCAATGGACATATCTCTCTCCTGTTATACTAACGCGCTCTAGATCCAACAGATTGCGCGCCCCGTCGAAATTACACGGTATTTGGGTTGTCTGCTTGGCGACTAACTATAAGGAAGCCGAAATTTGCCAGAGGACAAGCAACGCTTAACTTGTTGACCAAGTATGTTTCGGAAAAACTAACATATTCACGAATTCAGAGCTATGAATATATGAATGGCAACCAGATGTCAGAAGCGGCTGATCACGCTACTAACTTGTTAAAAGCACTCTCCGGAAAGAGCAGATTAATGATCCTCTGCCAACTAGTGGAAGGCGAGCGGGCGGTGAGCGAACTCGCCGATACACTGGATATGCGCCAAGCGGCAGTTTCCCAACAACTTGCTCTACTGCGCAAAGATGGCCTGGTCAATGTGCGCCGTGACGGACGAACCATGCGCTATTCTCTGGCGGGAGACAAAGCGCGCCGTATCATTGAGCTTCTATATGAACTGTTCTGCGATAACGAAACATTCTAGGGCCCGGAATTATCCATCGCAGGCTTACGGTAATATGGGGTGCATCTATCCATGTAGGCATGAGAATTCGCAGTAAGAAATACATCACGCTGCCTCATCATCGCTGCCGTTATGTGACGCAGCGGCGAGCTGCCGCCACCGCCCCCAGCGGGGGATGAACATCGGCACCTGCCGCTGGTAGGCACGGTACTCCTCACCGAACTCCTTGAGCACCTGCCGTTCCTCACGCCGAGCCAGCCATGTGTAGACAAGCACGATCACCGGAAAAAGGCCGACCGAGAACAGCGTCGGCCAGTGCACCACACCTTCTCCAAACAGAGCGATGAATAGCCCCGTATACTGCGGATGCCGCACATACGCATACAAGCCGTCTTTCACCAAACGGTTTTCACCTCGCGCCTTGTGGACCTGACGCCACCCCTGAATAAAGAGGCCGATCCCGGTGAACGCGAGCGCATAGCCGAGCAACATTGAGACCAACATCCCGGTTTCGCCCAGCCCTACCAGGGTCGACCACAAGCTGGCGCTGACATACTCACTGTCGAGGCCAAAAAAACGCACCAACAGATAAATAGTGAGCGGAAAACCGTACATTTCCGCATAAAGCGCAATGATGAAGGCCTGCACCACTCCGGCGCCGGCCCATTCCCGCCAGTTTTTCGGCGCGAAATAACGGTAAAAGAACCAGGACACCAGAACGATAACGATCAGTGTGATGCCCCAGGCCCCAGCGTGATTGAACGATTCATTCATAGCATGATTGACCTGTATGTGGGGCGGCTAGCTGAATCGGTTGCCGCCCGGATTGTTTTAGTGTGAGAATCAGTACGGTGATCACCAACGCTTTACTTTTCCCCGTAAAGACTGTTGTAAGTCGATCCTCGCGCTCCATCGCTACAATGTCGCCTTATCAGCGCCTGAGGAGCCACTTTTTGACAGGATCGCCTGCACTATCGAATGGGCATCACATTTGTTGGCCTGCAGCAGCCCCGATGTATCCAGGGTGCCACCATGGTTTTCATAGCCAAACGCCAGCGTCCGGTCGGGCCCGAGATCGAGAGGACGGCAGAGTCCCAGCAAGGCCTCTGGGCGCATATGGCAGACGAACACTCTGAGTTTTGTATCGTGGGGAAACAGCTCGGCCCTGTAAGAAGTACCAGACTGATGTCCTGACTCGATTGGATCCCGGGGACTCCGGAATCGACCGGGCTCGAGAAGGCAGACCACACCACTCGAAAGCCCTCTCTGAGCCAGCGCTTCGGCAACCTCAAGGCAAACCCGGAGTTGATAGGCGCCGACAGCGATCAACTGCACATCACCGGCTTCACCAAGAGCGATGGCACCATCCCGGAGCAATTGCACAGCCTGACGGCCGTCAAAAACGGCAGGCAGTTTTGCCTTGGGAACCGTCATGGCCCAGAACTGCCCCTGGGTTCGAAAACACTCGTTAAGGCACGCCACAGCACTATTGCAGTCGGGAGGATAGACAACGCGGGCAGTGTCACTCATTTCTCCCATCAGGACTTCGCCGAAGGCCGGGTCCTGATGAGACTGCTCGTTCTTGCCGTTTTCCCAGAGGTGCGACGTCGCAATGACCGGCACGGATAACCATCGGGCGGGCCGACCGAGACTTTTCTGGTGTCGCGCAAAAATAATTTCCTGCCGAAGAGCGCCAATCATTTTCATGGCAAACGCTTCGTAGGACACCACCAGATTCATACCTCCCTTATTACCCAGAGCGGCGCTGACAACGGCCTCCTCATTCAGGGCTGTGATTACCGAGCCGTGAAGGGATTCCGCAAGGCCGGGCTCGGGCGTCAGGGTGCGATGCTTCAGAAGGTCAAGCGACTGGTTCATCTGATTACTACGCAATTCATCCGGGTTCCCCAGGCGAATACGAAGCGCCGGGTTGGCCTTTACAAGGGCAACAAACTGCCGATCAATCGCCACCATGGGCGACTCTGATACCGCCGTTTGCAACCAGACCGGTTCGGGCACAGTTTGCAGCTTGACGTCACGACAGCTCAGCGGATGATCCTTTTCCGCAGGCCGATCGTCTGCCCGGTGAGTTGCCAGCACGTCGCGGGCGCCGTGAATCTCGATCTCGGGCACAAACAAACGGGCAATGGATTCGTTAAAGTGCCTGCGCGAGACCTCATCAAATCTCGGTATTGCCGGAAGCGGGGTACCATGCGCCGCGTTTGAGCCAGCACCATAGAAACCATAGCCTTTGACCGTCTCGGCAATCAGATAGGGGAGCTTTACAGGGTACCTCATGTGGCCGGCGCTGACCTGTTCGCTGCACGCCTGAAGCCTCGATTCGGCCTCGAAGATGCCCCAGATAAAGGCCGCAGGATCGCGGCCATCAATGAGTATGGGGTAAAAGCCATTGAGCTCCAGGTGCTGCCGGAACCAGTCCGCCCCCCCTTGCAGAAAAATGGTTGACCGTTGATCAATGCGGCGCCCGTTAGCAATCATCACCGGGGTCACCAGGCCACAGTCCTCGGCTCGCCACCAGCGGCTTGCCCAGTCGCTGCCCCGCTGCTCCTCAAATGCCCCATCACTGAGAAACGCGACCAGACGCTCCCCCGGCAGCGGCATGTGGGTGTATTGCAGTTCAGCGAAGCCCAGATATCCGCCCTCGATCAGCCCGCCGGCAGTGTGGGGGTTGACGTGACTGCCCAGGGGAACCCCCGGTGTGCCATCCGGAGTGACGGCGTAGCTGTAAAAGTCGCTCACCAGCCGGGACAGCCCCACCTCGTCGAGCGTGTACCGAGCCTGCTGTTCTGGATGCAGATTGCCGAGCAGTATGTTGACGCTTTCGATAGCCGCCACACAGTGCCCCTGCCCCATCAGCCAGCTACGGGTCAGCCCCGCCAGTGTGTTGGCAGTAATGTAGCCAAGATAGGCAGGCACCATGTTCAGCGAACCACCGGTATGCCCCTGAGGATTTTCCTTGAAGTCATCCGCCGCCAGCGGCTGTCCGGACAGGTCCACTCTGCTGGCATAGGTCATGTGGGCTACCAGCCACATGGCCGCGTTGGTGAGGGTGTCTGCAGCCTCGAAAATAATCAGGGCATCGTCGAGCGAGTCATAACGCCCGGCACAAACGAGTTCCTGGCACAGGTCGAACACGCGCACCTGGGTCAAATCGGTATGTTCGATCACCCCGCGCCCTTTTGCCCAGTTGGCAAACTGGGGGTAACGCTGCCGGTATTGGGCAGCACGCTGCTGGATTCGATGTGAATCCTCAATGGAATAGCCGTTCATGATCTCTCCCTGATAACTCTACTGACGTTAATGGTGGCCTACTAGAAATCCTCGCCGTAAATATCCGGATCACCCCGGGTATTTGCCCGGTCTCACATCAAAGACGCAAAATGGATTGGTAGCCTGCCACATCCACCTCAAACCGGGTGTTCTGACGCAAGTGATCCTTCATGGCCTCCAGCGCATCAGGGTCTCCATGAATCAAGTTGATCGGCGTTTCGGTAGCGACAAACGTCAGGCACTCACCCAACCGATCTCATTGTACCCGGCGTCGAAAGACCCAAAGGGAGAAAATAAACAGCGTGACACCGATTACCAGCAAGGCGAGAGCCTCATCCCAGAGAACCGCCAGGCCGGCGCCTTTGAGGAAAATACCGACGATGATATCCATGTAATAACGCAGTGGACTCAGCAGGGAGAGGCTTTGCAGGAAAGGCGGCATGGTTTCTACCGGTGTCAAACTGCCCGACAGGAACATCAGCGGGAAAAGTCCGAAAAAGGAGAGCAGCAACGCCTGCTGAAGGGTCCGGCTGTAGGCGGCAATCAGTACGCCCAGCGCAATCGCACTGAGCAAAAAGATGGCGGTCAGCACCAGAAATAAAAGCAGACTGCCCTGAAGGGGCACATCAAAGACTCTGACAATCACCAAACTCGGAAAGATGGACAGTACGCCCATGATCAGCGTGGGTGTGACCTTGGCCAGGAACAGTTCCAGGGTGGAAATGGGCGTCACCAGCAGCTGCTCGATAGTGCCTCGCTCCTTTTCCCGGACAATAGAGGCGGCCGGGTGAATAACGCCCACCATCATACCGGCCAGAGCAATCATCGATAACACGATAAAACCCGATGTTGTCAGATCGGGGTTATACCAGATACGGATCAGGGGTACCGCGACCCCCTTCTTCCCGGCAGCAGGGAGCGCTTCGCGCTCCTGGCGCTGGACGATCTGCAGAGCATCATTGACGGCATTGGCGGCAATGTTGGAATTGGTGCCGTCCTGGAGCAACTGGAGCTGAGCACTCTTGCCAGCGAGAAGAGCACCTTCGAACCCGGCGGGAACGACCAACACCATGGTGGCATCACCTTTCTCCAGGAGGTCAGTGGCGGTTGCCACACGGGTTTCCTGAAATTTCAGGTCGAAGGTTTCGCTCACCGCAAATTTCTGGATCAACGAGCGACTCAAGGCGCTGCGATCCTCGTCCACCACCGCCAGGGGCAGGTGGCTTACATCAAAACTGAGCGCAACGGCACAGATGACGACTTCAATGGTGTAAAGCCAAAGTATCAGGGTCAGTATCAACCGGTCACGAAAGAACTGCACGAGCTCCTTGCGCAACAAACCAAATAAGGCAATTCCCATCAGGCCACCTTCTGCTTCATTCGCCAGGCCGCGAAGACAAATACCAGGACCGTATAGACGATCAACATCATCAGATTTGGCAGAACGGCTTCAAGGCCGGCTGATTTCAGTACGATGCCCCGGGAGATTTCCATAAAATAACCGGCAGGGAAAAGCCAGCTATACAGTTGCAGGGCAAGAGGCATGGTGAACAGAGGGAACAGAAAACCGGAAAACAAAAACGACGGCATCAAGGTGACAATCAGCGTTATCAACATGGCCGCCAACTGGGTACGGACCAGGGATGAGACCAACAGGCCGATACCCACCGTGGTCAGCACATAAACGAAAGCGGACGTCAGCAGCAGTATCGGGCTGCCGGCAATGGGGACCTGAAACCAGGCAAACCCCACCACCATGACCATAAGAATCTCCAGGAAAGCCACCAGACCGTAGGGCACCAGCTTGCCGACAACAAACTCGGTTGAGGTGACCGGCGATGCATAGATCTGCTCAATCGTACCGGTCTCTTTCTCACGCACGATCGCCAGGGCGGTCAGCAGGGGTGGGAACGCCATCAGGATCACGGCAAATAACCCGGGGATGACGAAATTGACGCTGCGCAGGGAGGGATTGAACCAGACCCTGGCCTGGACCCGGACGGCGCTCTGACGCGGGGCGGGGAAATTTGCGATTACCGCCTCGGCATAGGCCGATGCCAATCGACCCAGAACAGGATAGCCTCCGTCCACGATCACCTGGACAGGCGCCTCGTCGCCTCTGAGCAGTTGCCGGGCCAAGCCGGCTGGAATCACCACGCCCATGCTGATGGTCGAGCTTTGCAGTGCCGACTCCAGATCGCGGAGATCGGTCGTTTTCTGCTCTAATTGAAAATACCGCGAGCTGTCGAAACGGGCTGACAGGTCGCGGCTTGCCGGCGTGTTGTCCAGATCGTAAATGCCCACGGCAACCTGTTCCACATCCAGATTGACCGCATAGCCGAACAGAAAAAGCATGATCAGCGGCATGATCACGGCCAACGCAATGGTAACCGGGTCGCGAATCAGCTCGCGACTTTCCTTGACGATGAGGGCTCCAAGCCGATGAGCCTTCATGGTCCCAACGCCCGGGAATTGGCCGTTCCCGCCTGTTCTATGGCCGCCGTGAAGAGCATCTCCACCGTGGCGTCGGCTTCGAGGCCGAGCGAATGATTCAGCGATGATCGGCTACCGTGTGCAAGCAGCCGCCCGTCCAGCATTAACGCCAAACGATCACAATAGGCCGCTTCCTCCAGGTAGTGGGTAGTGACCAGCACGGTCATACCGCTGGCGGCCAGCTCACGGATAACCCGCCAGAAACGGTACCGGGCGACGGGATCGACACCCGAGGTGGGCTCATCAAGGAACAAGACCCGGGGCCGGTGAAGCAGGCTGCAGGCCAGCGCCAGACGCTGGCGCAAGGCACTTGAAAGATCACCGGTGAGCTTGTCGGGAATATCTGTCAGCCCCGTTACTTCCCTGGCCCAGTCGATCGCAGCCCGCGCCGCGCCTCCGGCCAGGCCGTAGGCATTGGCAAAGAAGCGGAGATTCTCCCAGGGGGTCAGTTCCAGATAGAGTGAAAACCGTTGTGACATATAACCAATTTGCCGGCGCAATGCGGTGCTACCCCCGCCGGAGCTCACCCCGGCCACCCGGGCGTTGCCCTCATCGATGGCCACCAGCCCGCACAAGGCCCTGATCAGGGTTGTCTTGCCCGCCCCGTTGGGCCCCAGCAACGCAAGCAGTTCGCCAGATGGCGCCTCGAAACTCACCCGGTCAACGGCCTTGAAATGTCCGAAGCGGACGCTCAGGCCGGTGGCCACCAGCCCTTCCTCTTTTCCCCTGTCTTGCCGGGCCAATTCCGGAAACTGCTGCTCGCCGGCCCTCCTGTCCGTCCGCAGCACAAACAGATCCTCGAGCCGGGGCTCGGCCGCCGCCAGGTGGGTTCCCTCGGGCAATAACTCGGCGAGCTGGTTTTCAGCGATGTCCGCGTTCATCACCAGTCGCAGGTGATCCGGCAACCACTGCACTGAATGGACGCTGTCAATTTGAGCCAGGATGCCGGACAACTCCCGCAAGCCTCGTCCGGTATCTCCAGCATTTACAGTGAACACCCTTCCGGCGGCGGGCCTCAGCAGCTCTTCCAGCGACCCATCCGCAAGAACGCGGCCCTGTTCCAGCAGCAGTATCCTGTCGCAGCGCTCCGCCTCGTCCATGTAGGAGGTAGCCACAACCATGGTCAGGCCCTGCGACCGGAAGCGGTCGAGCATGGTCCAGAGATGGCGCCGGGACAGGGGGTCGACGCCGAGCCCCGGTTCGTCAAGGATCAGCAGCTCCGGTTCATGGACCAGATTGGTACATAGCGACAACTTTTTCTGCATGCCACCGGACAGTTTGGCGGCGGGCCTGTCAGTAAAGCGGCCAAGCCCCGACATGGATAGCAACCTTTCTGAACGCTCCCGATAGAGTTCGTCGGGCACATCCCGGATGCGAGCGGCAAAGCTCAGGTTTTCCTTGACGCTGAGTCGATCGTAAAGCGTAAATCCCTGGGACATATAGCCAATCTTGGCAGCAACCTGCTTGGCCTCACGACGGGTATCGAAGCCCAGGACCCGGCATTCCCCCACAGTGGGGTCCAGGATGCCAGCCAACATCTGTAACAGCGTCGTCTTGCCAGCGCCATCAGCACCGACAATGCCCACTCGTTGGCCGCGATCAACGGAAACATCCAGTGGCTCGATGACAACATTGTCTCCGAATTGGCGGCCAAGGCCTTTGGCGACGATGGGTTCCGGGGAAGACATGACGGCTCAGCGCGCCGGAACCGAGAGGGTCGCTGGCCACTCGGCGCCCGGATCCCAGCGAATCCAGGCATCTGCCGGCATACCCGGTTTCAGAGCATCGGCCGGATTATCCAGCACCAGGGTAACGCCATAGACCATCCGAACTCTCTCGTCGGGCATGTGGACATCGCGGGGGGTGAACTGGGCGAAATCGTCAATCCTGCCGACTTTGGCGGAAAAGTCCCCGGGCAAACCGTCCACGCGGATTCTGGCGGGATCCCCCAAGCTGATCCGGTTGAGGATATCACCGGGGACATAGACCTTGAGTTCGAGCTGCTGCAGATTCACCATCGTGGCCAGCGGCTGGCCGGTATCGACAACCTCTCCCGTCTCCACCGCCCGGATCAGGATGGTTCCGGAGAGCGGCGCGGCAACCTCCGCTTTGTCCAGTTGCGATTCAGCCAGTGCCACCTGCGCCGCCCTTGCAGCCACCTGTTCTTCGGCGGCATCCTTCTGCCGCTGGAGAGACTCAAGTCGGCCCCGGGCCTCACTGACGGCATTTTCCGCCTGATCCAGATCACTCGAGCTGGCCAGATTGCGGGACCGCAAGTCCCGGATCCGCTGCCGTTGTTTCTCGGCATTCTTGAGATGATGACGCCAGGTGGTGATTTGGCTGTCGAAGCCGTCACGGACTTCCCGCGCCGAGGCCAGCTCGGCCTGTGCCGAGCGCAGGCGGTCTCTGGCATCGGCGGGGTCGATCACGGCTACCGTGTCGCCAGCCGAAACCTTGCTGCCTTCCGCGAGATGGTGCTCGATGACCCGACCGGCCACTTCGGCCGCGATCCGCACTTCCCGCCCCTCGATATGGCCATTGCCATAGACGATTCCCTGCGGCAAGGGCTCTTCCCCAAACAGAACAAAAACCCCATAAGAACCGCCGGCGAGCACCAACACCGCTATCAGAGACCAGAGCCAGGATTGGGATTTCACCAAACACTCCTTATGACATTACTGTTCAGGTTGGAGCCGGGATCAGGGCCACTGCCTCTCACTCCAGCCAATGAGATCGCCCACTCTAGCACACGGCAGCCGCCGAGACCAAGGTCGTTGCCGGATCTTAAGCGGCTCATTCAGGTCGCCCTCGAAGATGGCCGTCAGGGCATCGTCAAAGACGCAAAATGGATTGGTAGCCTGCCACATCCACCTCAAACCGGGTGTTCTGACGCAAGTGATCCTTCATGGCCTCCAGCGCATCAGGGTCTCCATGAATCAGGTTGATCGGCGTTTCGGGGGCTAAGTCACTTTGAGCCAGCCACTGTTCAATCTCTGTGAAATCTCCATGTCCGGAAAGCCCACTCAACACCTCCAGCCGGGCCTTGACCGGAATCCAGTCGCCGTGGATCTTGATCCTTTCCGCTCCATCAACCATTTTAGCGCCTCGTGTCCCCCCTGCCTGATAACCGGCAAAGATAACGGTTGTACGGTGCTGGCCGAGGAGACGTTTGAAGTGATGAAGAATGCGACCGCCCGTTGCCATACCGCTGCCTGCAATAATTACGTGCGGGTAGGCCTGGTCAGCCAGCGCCTTGGAGTCTTGGGCGCTGCGGCTATAGTGAACGGTGCTGCACATTTCGTGGCATTCTGAACTGCTCAACCGATGCTGATCTTCGTAGCGGCAGTAAATCTCAGAAACATCAATCGCCATGGGGCTATCCAGATAAACTGGCAACCTTGGAATTCGTCCCGCCTTCATCAGGTCGGTGAGCATATGCTGCAAGACCTGCGCTCTGCCCACGGCAAAGGCCGGAATCAGTATATTGCCCCCTTTGTCGACGGTTTCATTAACGATGTCTGCCAACTGCGACAACGGGTCCGCATCGTCGTGGCGACGATTGCCATACGTTGACTCCAGCAACAGCATGTCCAGAGCTGGCAGAGGCGCAGGTGGCCTCATGAAAATATCATTGAGGCGGCCCACATCGCCGGAAAAACCGACGCGTTTACCTTCCGCCTCGATGATGACACAGGCCGCCCCGAGAATGTGCCCGACCGGTCGCAGATGAAAGCGTATATCACCGAGCTGGATCACTTGGTGAAAGTCCACCGACTGAAACAGCTCCATGCAGGCTTCTGCATCCTCCTGATCATACAGGGGCTCCGGATTCTCATGCCTGCTCAGCTTATGGCGGCCGAGGTAATGTGCCTCCTCTTCCTGAAGATGGCCGCTATCGGCCAGCAATATGCTGCATAGCTCTCGGGTGGCATGATGGGTATAAACCGCCCCCCGGAAGCCCTGCTTGTACAACACGGGGATGTAGCCTGAATGATCCAGATGGGCATGGGTCAGAAGCACGGCATCCAGCGAGGCAATATCGAGCGGCAACGGTTGCCGGTTGCGCTTTCTCAGCCACTTGTACCCCTGAAACAGGCCGCAATCGACCAATACACGTGTCTGGCCGGTTTCAACCAGGAACTTGGAGCCGGTCACGGTTTCCGTGCCACCCAGAAATGTAATGTTCATCGGCGCTCACCCTCCACCTGATTGAGAAAATGCCTGACCGGCGGCACCAGCAATTCGCTGACATCGATCTCATTGCTGCTGTGTGGAACCGTGTTGGTGGTCACCAGCGTCTGCAGGCCGGTACCCAGAAGGTAGGTGTCCGAGGCCTCCGCAAAAATGCCATGCACCGCCGCACACAGGATGGCCTCCGTGCCTTGCGCCTTAAGTGCCCTGACACACTCGCCAATGGTGCGTCCGCTGGAAATAACGTCATCAATGATGACGGCTTTCCGGCCGTTATACGCCGAGATATCCGGCAAGGTGACTTCAACGCGCCGGTCACCCAGACGCTGCTTGGTGCCAATGACATAAGGATGGTTACTGGCCTGCGCGATACTTGATACCCATTGCTCACTTTCCGCGTCCGGACCTACCAGCAACAGACCGTTTTGCCCCCGTAGCCAATCCGCCAGCGCCGGTGCTCCCTGAACAACTTGCGTGGGTATGCTGTAGATTTCGTCAAGAGACTGGTACCTGTGCAAATGTGGATCAACGGTGATCAGCCAGTCGATATGTAAAGACAAAGACTGGGCAAACACCCTGGAAGTGACCGCCTCCCCTTCTTCGAAGCGTCGATCCTGGCGCATATAGCAAAGATAGGGCGCCACCAACCCAATCGACCTGGCACCGAGTTCCCGGAGAGTTTCAAAGAGAAACAGGAGAGCAAGGTATTTGGTGTCTGGATGCGTTAGGTCGGCCAATATTACGCAGTTCGCACCTTTGACTGATGTGAGCACACGTAAGTAGGACTCACCATCAGGGAACCTCCGCACCTGCAAACTTCCCGGCTCCAAGTTAAGCTGATCACAAAGCTTCTCCTGTAATGGGTGCGGGGTGAGGCTAAACAGCACATTTTTTTCAATAATGTCCACAATCATTCCTCTCGCTTTACAGTGAAGATTGCCGGCCCCATATCGTTAAACGCCAGCGCATAATCCTGCTGTCCCGGACTGTCACTGAGTAACTCATAGAGAGGCTCTCCCTTAATGACGATATCGCCGACGTTCACCAGCAGCCGTAGTCCTGCGGTAGAACTGGCAGGCGCTCCTGCCAGCTTGGCGACACGGGCAAGCCGACGGTTGTCGATAGACACGATTGTTCCGGATTCCGAGGACAGAACTGGACGCCGAAAACGGGCTTCACCTAAGCTCTTCAGTCCCCCCTGAGCCTTTGTTATGCGCTTGAACTGCTCCCAGGCAGAGCCGTCTTGAAGTAATCGCTCTGCTTTGATCATCCCCTCTTTCACGCCAAGACCATCGGCCAGATCGAATAAATGGCCAGCCAGCAAGATGGCGCGGCTCCGTAGATCCTCCGGCGCACCCCGCTTTCCCTGCAACACGGCCAAAACATCACGGGCCTCCTCTGTCGGCCCGATCCCTGCACCAACCGGCTTGCTGCCGTCTGTCGCGATGCAGCGTACCTTCAGCCCACAGGCCGCCCCAACGCTTGTGAAAAGAGAGGCCAGCCGGTCGGCATCGCCGGGCGTTCGAACCTTGGCCGTCTCCCCCACCGGAATGTCAATCACCGCATGGGTGGAACCGGCAGCAATCTTCTTGGACAGCACCGAGGCCACGAGCTGGCCCTCACCATCAAGGTCCAGCGCTCTCTCGATGCGAATCAACAGGTCATCAGCCGGGCTGAGGTTCATCGCCCCACCCCAGGCGAGACAGGCACCGGTTTCTCTGACCACACGGCGAATCTCGTTCAGCCCAAGCCTCACATTGGTCAGCGCTTCCATGGTGTCCGCTGTTCCCGCCGGTGAGGTGATGGCACGGGAGGAGGTTTTAGGCATTACTAAGCCTGCTGCGCTGACGATCGACACAACCAGCGGCGTGGTCCGGTTGCCCGGCAGGCCTCCAACACAGTGTTTGTCGAACACACGATCCACGCCTGGCCAATCGAGCTGTTGTCCGCAATTCACCATCGCCTGGGTCAAAGCAACAATCTCATCGAAACCTAATCTGCCACCCGCACAAGCGCTCAGGAAACAGGCTATTTCGACATCGCTGTATTTGTGTGCGGAGATATCGGAGACAATGCGAGCCATCTCAGCCGGAAGCAAGCTGTGTCCGAATACTTTCCGACGAACCAGACTCAAGGATTCGATATAGGGCGCATGATGTACTGAAACCAGGTCAGACTGAGCCACCCCGAGCCGCTCTATGGCGATATCTGAAAGCCCCGCATACCCTTTGGGAACCGTTTCATCAGACGAAATATTGAGAGTTGCGATGATGGATCGTCCCTGTGAGGAAATTCCCACCCTGGAACTGGCGGAGAATCCTTCTGAAAGGCACACATCACAATCATCACGCATGTAGACGACAGGCTCCTGATGAGTATTGATACCCATCTTGAAAACCCGTAACTGACTGGAAGACGCCACCATGTATCAACATCCTTTTCTGCGTTGAAGAATAATTTCAGTGTTCTGATCAGAGGTCGTTCATACGCCCTATCTGCCTGGCCAATCGCATAGCTTCGTTCTCTTCCATGGTTAGCAACGACTGCAGTAATTCTTTCGCCTCGGGAATTTCGGCTTTGTCGGCCATGGTACGATAAAGGTCCTCTATCTGATCATGGAAATCGAATACTTCTCTGCATATGCCCTCAAAATCCAGCTGTGCGTAGGGCTCATCGCAGGTTCTGTGGGTCTTAATGGGATGGTGAGACAGGTAGTCGTAGACCGTTGTCTCCAACGCTTTGGAATCGCCCTGCGACTTGAACTCGTTCACAATACGTTCCATTTCCGATTCATGGGTCGCCAAATAGTCCAGCAACGCTTGTGCTCGCTCTTCTTCATTCTTAGTGGCGCAGTCGGACAGGCATCTTGCAAGATGAGCATGCAAATCCCGTGTCCAGCTAATAAGTTCTCCAAAGGTTTTGATGTCCATTTACCCGTTCCCCCTTGTTGTCATTAATCATGTCAGCAAACAGCAATTACCTACCACTTAAACTCATAAGCCTGAATTCACACTGAAAAACCCCAACAAAAGATGCAAAAAGAGTCGCTCAATAGCGTGGGCTTGATGAACATCAATTTTTCCAATTGGAAGTGTTCGTCTACCCTAAGCCGTCCAGTCGGGTTCGCTTTAGCAGGAGTGCATTTACCGCAACAAGAGCGGAGCTTCCAGACATTGCGAGCGCCGCCACCTCGGGGCTTATCACCAACGGATAGAACACGCCTGCCGCCGCGGGAAAGGCGATGACGTTATAGCCCACCGCCCAGAACAGGTTCTGGTGCATCTTGCGCAGGGTAGCGCGCGACAGCTCGATGGCTCCCAGCACATCGTAGGGGTCGCTCTTCATCAGCACCACGTCAGCGCTCTCAATGGCCACATCGGTGCCGGCACCGATGGCGAAACCCACCTCCGCCTGGGTCAGTGCCGGGGCGTCATTGACACCGTCGCCCACCATGCCAACCTTCTTGCCCTGAGCCTGGAGCTCCTTGATCTTGTCCGCCTTCTGCCCCGGCAGTACATCGGCGATCACAGTGCCGATGCCCAGCTCCCGGGCGATGCGCTCGGCGGTGGCCTGGTTGTCGCCGGTGAGCATCGCCACCTCCACCCCGCGTTCCCGCATTTTCTTGACCATCGCCGCAGCGGTGGGGCGAGGCGCATCGGCAATGGCGATAAGGCCGACCAGCTTCCCGTCCTGGGCGACGTGCACCACGGTCTGCCCCGCGCTCTGCAGACGCGCGGCCTCGTCCTTCAGGCTCGCCATGTCGACCTTCTCTTCGTCCATCAGCCGGCGGTTGCCGAGCAGCACGGTCTTGCTGCCAATCTCCGCCCGCGCGCCCTTGCCCTCGATGTTGGTGAAGCCGGTCAGCGGATCGAGCTGCAAGCCTTCGGCCTTACTTTGTATCGCCTTGGCCAGAGGATGGTCCGAGCCCTGCTCCACCGTCCCCGCCAGTGCGAGGACCGCCTCCTCGGTGCTGCCCGCCACCACGACCACCTCGACCACCTGCGGCTCGCCCATGGTCAGGGTGCCGGTCTTGTCGAAGACCACAATATCCAGCCGGGTGGCATCCTCAAGTGCAGAGGCATTCTTGAACAAGATGCCGTTCCTGGCGCCGAGGCCGGTGCCCACCATCACCGCCATGGGCGTTGCAAGGCCCAGGGCGTCCGGACAGGCGATCACGAACACGGTGATAGTCAGGGTCACGGCAAGCAGCAGGCTTTGGCCGATCCACCAGAACCAGACGGCGAAGGTGAGCAGGCCGATTACGATGGCAATCACCACCAGCCACTGTGACGCTTTGTCCGCCAGCAGCTGCGCCGGGGCCTTGGAGTTCTGCGCCTCCTGCACCAGCTTGACGATCTGCGCTAACGCGGTGTCGGAACCTACCTTGGTGGCGCGATACCTGAAGCTGCCGCTCTTGTTAATGGTGGCGCCGATCACCTTATCGCCGGGCTTTTTTTCCACCGGCATGGACTCGCCAGTGAGCATGGACTCATCCACCTGGGACTCGCCCTCTAGAACCTCGCCGTCCACCGGAATCTTATTGCCGGGGCGGATCACGACGATGTCGTCCTTCAGAACCTCAGCGGTGGGAACCTCCCGTTCCTGGCCATCACGCAACACCGTGGCCTTGGGCGGCGCGAGATCCATCAGCGAGCGGATGGCGTCGGAGGCACCGGCACGGGCGCGCATCTCCAGCCAATGGCCGAGCAGGATGAACACCAGCAGCACCGCCACCGCCTCGAAAAACTGCACACCCGGGAAAAAGAGCGTGGAACCGACGCTGAACAGGTAGCCAGTACCCACCGAGAGAACGACCAGCACAGCCATGTTGAGCACGCCGTTTTTCAGCGCGCGCCAGGCGGCAACAAAGAACGGCCAGCTTGGCCAGAGCACGGCGATGCTTGCCAGTAATAGCAACCACAGGTCTAGCCGCAGTCCGAAGGGTGGCACCGGTGGTTCGAACATCCCACCCATGGGCGAATAAATGAAAATCGGGAGGCTGAAGATCAGGCAGACCCAGAAACGGTTGCGCATGTCGCGCACCATTGCCTGCATGTCCATGCTGCCGCCGTGGCCCATCTCGTGAGCCATCTCGTCCTTTGCGCCAGTATGTTCGCCGTGTTCAGCAGGATGCGCCGTATCGTCGTGGCCGGTGTGGGAGGCATGGCCATCGTGGACGGGCGTGGACACAGCCCCGGCTTCGGTCGGCGGGTCCCCCGGGTCGCAAACGTGCCTGGGCAACTGTTCTCCGGAACAGTGATAGCCGCACTCGTGTATCCGGGCCTTGATAGCCTCAAGGTCCACCGTCGCCTCATCATAGGTGACGGTCGCGCTGCCGGCCACATAGTTGACCTCGGCCTTCTTGACGCCGGGCAATCTCAATAGCTGTTTCTCTACGCCCCGGGCACTCAGTGCCGATAGCAAGCCGCGGATCTCCACAACGGTATTTTTCATTCCTTGTTTCCCTTTCCTTATTTGCAGACCGGAGCTTTCGTCAGCCCGACGCGCGCCCGACACCGAGATGGCGATGAAGCCAATTGAAGATCGGGCAGAACACCAGCCCGACATAAGCGCCATATAGAAAACTCTCAATCAATCCGAGCAGAAATCCCCACCAGGTCAGCCACTTGAACGCCGGCAGCACCTGCTCGAGAAACGTGTGCATGTGCAGGCTTTGCGGCGTCACCAGTCCATAGATCACGCAAACGATGAAGGTGACCGCCGCAAAGAGGCCCAACGCCCAGGTAACCAGTCTTGTGTCAAGCATGTTCCGTCCTCCGTTAATGCCGATGGCCAGAACGTCTGTCCGGGTCGTTTTCCGACTTGTCCGGCGCACTATGTCCACCATGCCCGCCCCCGCCGTGACCACCATGTCCTCCGTGACCGAACATATGCATGCCCACGAAAACGATGCCAATAAGCACCGAGAACCAGTTTTCCGCCAACCATTCCATAAAGACCTCTCCAGCCTGCTGCTGTACCAGCTGCCTTTGCATTGCTTCAGGCCCGGGCATGGCATTTCCTGACGCAAGTTAACCACATCTGCCTGAATTCAAACTGAATTACCGGACCGAAACAGAGCACACCTTGATCTCGATCAAATTAGAAACAATGTCCTAAAATTGATGACGCATGCACTTGCCGGTTACTGAATTTACTGGACACATGTTTTCTAGGAACACTCTGAGGAGAGAAAGGCATGAGCAACGAATCTTTCTCGGCAAGCATGCACCTTGAGCCTCAAAAAAGGCCTGCGGGGAAAAGCAGCATCATTCAGCTCAATCTTTTTCGAAAGGCGCTGAGATCTCTTCAGTTCGGCTCGTTATCACTTACATGGCCAGATGGAGAAAAGACGTGCCATGAAGGGAAGCAAGACGGTGTACATGCAGAAATGACAATCCTGCAGTGGCATGTCATTGATCGTCTGATCACCCACGGTGATGTGGGACTGGGAGAAGACTACATGGCAGGCAAATGGTCCACGCCCAATTTGCTTGCCCTAATGCGCCTTGTCACGGTGAACATAGTCGTTTTTGACCGCGCTTTACGCTCCAGCGTGGGGCTCAGGTTATGGCATTGGTTCAAGCATCGGTTGTTTTCCAATACGGTTAAGCGCAGCCGTGAAAACGTCCATGAGCACTACGACTTAGGCAACGATTTTTATCAGCTATGGCTGGATAAGAGCATGACCTACTCCTGCGCCCTGTTTGGTGGCAACGAGTCCCTCTCGCTTTACGAGGCACAGCAAGCGAAATATGAGCGGATCCTTCAGCGACTGGCACCGGAACGGGGAAGCCGCATCCTGGAAATAGGCTGTGGCTGGGGCGGTTTTATGGAAGTGGCAACTGCACACGGGTGCCATGTAACCGGGGCAACCTTGTCCAGCGAACAGGCGGATTGTGCCCGCCAACGACTCCGGTCCGCCGGACTGGAGGGAAATACCGAGGTGCGTTTACAGGACTATCGGGAACTGTCGGGTCCGTTTGATTTCGTGGTATCAATCGGGATGTTTGAACACGTGGGCGAGACCTATTGGCCCACTTACATGAAGGATGTACACGATTATCTGAGACCCGGCGGCAAGGCACTGATACAAACCATTACCATTGCCGAGGAGCGATTTGAGCGGTATCGCTCCGGCAACGACTTTTTGCGGGCACCCACCAACCTGATTATTCCACCACATCAATATCTTGATAACAATGTGTTGGAGATAGGCACCGATGCCACAACCGGTTAACGCGTGTCCGTCGATTGCAGGAATCATTAATCGATAAAAGGAAACAACCATGAACGATCGATTCCGCCCCTCCTTGTTGCGTATTCCAGACCAAGGTTGCCACTGATTCCAGACGAAGCCTGCCACCCATTCCACGCGAAAGCTGCCACTGATTCCACGGCAAAGCTGCCACCCTGGCAGGCTGCCTGATTTCCCCAT
>NZ_JASSVO010000023.1:0-47257 GCF_030541085.1 Marinobacter sp. ST-43 | reverse complement strand
TTGTGCCTGAATGCCGGAAACTGGCTAAATAATCGCCAACTTCGACCATGACCACTCGGATCTGGCACTACCAGGCTTGGTCTGCGAAGGTTGTTGGAGCACTATGAGAAATCCGGGCTAGAGTAAATCTCGTGACCCTCCCCGGCAGCCTCTAGTTTATAGAATTACCCGCACACCCTAGGCACTCACAGCATTCTCCAGGGCTGAGAAGGCCGGCGCGCTGGCCAGACCCTACTCTGCCTCAAGCGGTTTCACTCGGCGTCCGGCTTGAACACCGGGCCATGGCGCAGGGTGTTGACGTCATTAGCATCGGCATACCCGCAAGCTATCTGAACAATCCTCTCGGTCGATAAAGGAAAAGCGGGAGTTGACGGTTTTCAGCCTGTTGACACGTTTCGACCCATAAGAATTGGCTATTGACTTAATAGTTACAAAACCATAAAGTTTCGAAATGTAATGCTAATCATTATCACCTGCATCCGGCAAATTCAATGATAACGGAGAACAACCGTATGTTTAGACCTTCCCAACTATCACTGGCTGTGGCGATCAGCCTGGCCCCAGCCATGGGCTCTGCCGCTGGCGATGACCAGCCCCAGACCCTTGAAGCCCTGGAAATCATTGGCGATGCGTCTGCAGCCCAAACTCTGCCGGGGTCAGGCTATGTAGTTGGCGATCAGCAGTTGAAAACCGAGGTTGAGGCCGACATCAACCAGGTATTGAAAACCGTCCCGGGCGTGTATGTACGGGAAGAGGAAGGTCAGGGCCTGCGCCCTAACATTGGCATTCGCGGTGCCACCGCCGAGCGCAGCAGCAACGTCACACTGATGGAAGATGGCGTTCTGATCGCCCCGGCGCCCTACTCCAATCCGGCCGCCTATTATTTCCCGACGCTGAAGCGCATGTCCTCGCTGGAAGTGCTCAAGGGTGCCCCGCTGCTGCGCTATGGCCCGCAAACCACCGGTGGTGTCGTCAACCTGATTTCCACACCCATTCCCGATCAGCGGCAGGGGTATATTGAGACCGTCACCAACGACCGCGGCTCCACCGACGTTCATGTAACCTACGGTGACACGGCCGGCGACTGGGGCTACCTGCTTGAGACCATCCAGCGCTCCGCGAAAGGCTTCAAGGAGATTGACCGCAGTAACCGCGATACCGGCTTTGATATCGAAGACTATGTCGGCAAACTGCGCTGGCAGGGAGAGCGCCAGAGCGTAACCGCCAAGCTGCAGTATTCCGAGGAAACCTCCAACTCGACCTATGTCGGACTGACGGATGCGGACTTCAACCAGGACCCCAACCGGCGCTACGGGCTTTCCAGTCCCGACCAGATGGATAATACTCACTCCGGTGTCAGCCTGACTCATCAGTTCGAGTGGAGCGACAATGTAAGCAGCACCACAACCCTCTATCGCAACGACTTCAAACGCAATTGGTACAAGCTCAGTGGCGCCGGAAACATCATCGACCAGGCAAACGCCGGTGACGCCAATGCCCAGGGTATTCTCGACGGTACCGTTGACACCAGCGGCCTGAATTACAAGAACAACGCCAGAGAGTACGTCTCCCAGGGCGTGCAGACAAACTTCGATGTAAACATTGGCAACCACGAATTCGACTTCGGCGCCCGCGCCCACGAAGATGAAATGGATCGCTTCCAGCCGGTGGATGTGTACGACCAGGTCAATGGCTCCCTGGTGTTCCAGAACAGCGTGGCCCCAACGGGCAGCAACAACCGCTTCGAGACCGGCGAAGCCCTGAGCTTCTGGGCACTCGACAAATGGCAGGCGACGGACAAGCTCAGCATTAATCTGGCCCTGCGCTACGAAGATGTGCAGACCAGTCGCACCCAATACGCGGATCCCGGCCGCACAACCATCGACAGCACCCGCGCCAATGACAGCGCTGAACTCCTGCCCGGCGCTTCCTTTACCTACGACCTGACCCAAAGCTGGCAGGTTCTGGGCGGCGTGCACCGAGGTTTCTCCCCTCTCGGGGGTGGTGCCAGGGCAAACGAAGAACCGGAAACCAGCAAGAACTGGGAGGCTGGCGTCCGCTACTTTGGCAATGCGTTCTTCGCGGAAGTGATCGGCTTCTACAGCGACTTTTCCAACAAGGCTGAAAACTGCTCCGTGGGCTCGCCGTGCAGCAATGGCGCCACCTCTGGCAGCTTTATAACCGGCGAGGCTGAAATTGCCGGTGCGGAATTCCAGCTCCAGACCGGCACCGAGGCGGGCGACTTCTACCTTCCGGTCAGCCTTACCTACACCTTTACCCAGGCGGAAATCAGCAAGGACAATGCTGCCTCTGGCCTGAAAAAAGGCGAGCAGCTCAAAGACGTTCCGGAAAACCAGATGAGCCTGCGGGTCGGCATGGAGCACCAGAGCGGCTGGGACAACTATCTGGTGACTACCTACGTCGATGAGATGTGTGTCAGCGCGGGATGCAACAACACCGCCACGAAACTGGACGAGACCGAGTCCCTGTTCCTGGTCGATTTCATCAGCCGCTACGCACTGACCGCCAGTGCCGATGTCTTCCTGAAAGTGGACAACCTGTTCGATGAACAGCAAATTGTTTCACGTTTGCCCGATGGCGCCAGGCCAAACATGCCACGTACCGCTTCGCTGGGGATCAGCGTTAATTTCTGATCAACAACCCAAGGCCAACTGATCGGCGGCGAGTTCGCCTTTGCATTCTCTCTCTGTCATAGCCCTGGTTTCCAGCCGGGGTTTTCTGGCTATGAGAGACCTAACAACCTAATCCCGACAGACTGCCAGACGACTCCACGTGCGCGTCGGTGCGCCCCTTTTTCAGGAATTGATTATTGCCAGATAGCTATGTACCCAGAAACTTCAGATGAGCTCTATTCAGAGCGGGGCAGACAAAAAAATGGGCAGATGAATATCTGCCCTAAAAACCTGAGTACTTCATTAACTCGCAAGAACTATATCAAGCTAAACTGAACTCTAACTGAATTTTCCGATTGTTTTTTGATCGCAATGTTTCCCGTACCAGTGCCCTAATCAAGTGGTAAGCTTATTCAAGAACCCGCCATGCGGTCAAAACGCATATTGCAACCTTGCACGTACTTCATCTCCACTAGTGCCATTGGCTTCTTCCCCATCCATATAGCTCACGCCAACTCGGACGTTATTGTTGGCGTAATAGTTGAGCCCCAGTGTCGTTTGCTCGCCGTCAGTTGTGGCCAACCCCACGTCACTGTATTTTCCGTCACCATCCTCAAAGCGGGCAACAACTTCCCAGGCCCCTTTGGGTGATGCCGGTTTTACCCGCTTGAATACTCCGGCTTTGTAAGGACGGCTTTCGCCGGTGATGATCCAGCCAAGCTGTACGTAATAGCCATCAACATCCACCTGGCCTTCCTCGGAATCGAAATATTCGGCCTGGGCATGGAAGGGCCCGAAAGCGCCGGCGAGCTCCAGATTAAACGTATCGACCTCATCGGCCTGAGTGTCGGCATCACGCGTGGTATAGCCCGCGCCAAGATGAACAACAGCATTATTCGTTTGAACGGGTGCAAATGTGCCCCGCGCGGTTACTGCCGTGTTATTGAAGTCGTCGCTGCCATCGCCGTCTGCCTCGAAATAGCCGATACCGTAGGTCCAGTTGCTGCCCTTGCCGCTGAGCTGGATGCCACCGCTGCGACCGGGGGCATAACGCTCGGTCATGGCAGATCGCTCAAGCGCTGAGATGTCTTTTGAACTCGTTAATTCTTCCAGGCCGAATGGCTCTTTCTGTTTACCGATAGTCACGGTTGCAGCTGAGCCAAATCCCATGTAACGAATGTACAGGTCTTCAGCAGTACCGCCGTCGGCGCCATCACTTTCAGCGACGTTGAACTGGGTCTTGTACGCCCAGTCGCCAAAGTGGCCCTTGGCGTAGAGGCGTGCCCGGCGCACATCGAAATCGGTAGTGTCAACACCGTTGTCGTCAGACTGCGTGGCGTCGTAATCCCATTGAAGGCGCCCGCCGAGCTGAAAAGACGCAGAGTTATCCGACACTTTCACTTTGATACCGCTGTCGGTATCGATCACAAGGTCTTCGCCGCTGGTCGTAACAGTTCCGGCCTGTGCAGCAGAAGCGGCAGAAATCGCCAAAGCCAAGCCCAAATATTTCTTGCTCATGATCTGTCTCACCTTTTTCGGTTTGGTTGTGTGTGTTGGAGCGCGATTAAAGTCTATTTGGCAAAGATTACAGAATGGTTACAGAGAATGCATCAAAACAGGGCGCTGGTCCGGGCCGGTGACAGGTTCTGGGGCGCTAGGTGTTGCGGTCGTTTTTCGGGGGCAAGCTCAGAATGTGCCGATTTGTCTCTATCATAATGATAAACAAGAATAAATAAGATGTGGCAAGACTTTTGCTAAATCATATTTGGAGCAATGAAACCCAACCGAAGGTATCCATTATGAAGAAGCAGTTTTTCACCAAATCCGGATTTATCAGTATCACTTTGCTTGCAGCACTTCAGGCTGCGCCCGCCATTGTTAGCGCTGACGTCAGCTCAAATGTGAGCGCCAGCAGCAACTATCTGTTCCGGGGCGTCACCCAGACAGACGGGGCTGCGGCTGTCCAGGGAGGGTTGGATTATGAGCATGCGTCGGGCTTCTACGCCGGTGGCTGGGGTTCCAATGTCGATTTTGGTGACGGCACCAGCTATGAGCTTGATCTTTATGCCGGATTCTCCGGCTCTGTGGAAGAACTGGGTTATGACGTTGGGTACATTTATTATGCGTATCCTGACGCGCCGGACTCCATTGATTTCGGCGAACTTTACGGCGAGATCAGCTATGGCATTGCTGCTGTAGGCCTGGCCTACACGATCAACAGCGACACCAGTGGTGATGGGGTGTTCGTGCAGGGGGATGCCTATTACTACGCCTCTGTTGGGGTGCCTCTGGAGGACAGCTACAGTGCCGGTGTGACGCTTGGCTATTACGACTTCGCTGATGACGGCAAGGCTTCTGTCGGCGAGGCAAGTTATTCACACGTCGCCGCCAACGTTACAAAGGATGCGGGAAACTTCGGTTCTTTCAGTGTTAACGTGGAGTACGCGGACATTGAGTCAACCGACGCGCTTGGCTCTGTCAACTCGGATGATCCGAAGTTCTGGCTGGGTTGGAGCAGGAGTTTCTGATCGGCCAAGTGATCACAAGCAATTCAGATCCAGAATAAAAAGCCGGCCCAAATGACGGGCCGGTTTTTATTTATCATGCAAGAACCCACCATCGTGCGCCTGCCTTGACGCCCGGTGACTCGACATCCTCGCCCTTACCTCTGCCCCCCCCCCTGCCGCCAAAGCTCATTTCTTATCCGGTGCCTGAATTTCAAACTGTATTAAAGGTTTGTCTGTAAGGTCGTTCCAGATTCCCACGCAAAAATGCTGACTCACTGACCTCAGTCAAACAGCCAGGATGATACTGAATGAACAAACGATTGTTGTTGTGCGCGATGATAGTTCCGGGAGCCTTGGCCGTCTCTCCTATGGTGTCGGCCCAGGCAAAAGAGAGTGTGTCGCTGAAAGAATATCAGCAGGCCAAAGCCAGCCAGGCTGTTTCCCTGAACCAGGCCATGGTGATGGCTTTCGAGAATAGCCCGGTATTGGCTTTGAGGCGGGCCGCGGTCTCGATACAGCAGGGACAGCTTGATCATGCCAGCCGCTGGGCGCCGAGCAATCCAGAGTTTGAGTTGGGGGCCCGTCAGGCCCCGGATCAGGCCGACGAGTCCCTGGAATATGGGGTGAGGGTTACTCAGGAGATCTGGATGGGTAATCGCGGCGACCTTGGGCAGTCGCGTGCCCGGAGTAATCTCACGTCCCGGCAACAGGAGCTTGAATACCTGAAGGTAGCCACCAAGGCGCGGGTGCGGGCCGCCTATTTCCGGATACTGCTGGCTCAGAAAGAGTTGGAAACCGCAACCCGTGCCGTTGAACTTATGCAACGCACCAAAGACCTGGTTGAAATGTCCGTAAAACAGGGTAAACAAACCCGGATTGATCTCAATACCGCAGTCATTGGGCTTGCCAGGGCCCGGAATCAAAAAGCCTCGGCGGAACAAAAGCTCGAGCAATCAAAAATTGACCTTACCGAAGTGCTCGGGGTGTCCCCCTCCGATGCCGTTGGGGTGACCGGCGAGCTTGATGTGACGCTCGAAGACCTGCCTCCGACCAGCCAGCTTGTCGAGATGGCACAGAGTCAGAGAGCGGACCTGAAAGCGGCGGCCGCCAGAATTGCAGCGGATGAATCTGGCCTTGAAGTTGCGAAAAGCCTGACGATTCCAAATCTGAAAGTCTTCGGATTTTATGATCGTGAGGAAGGCTCCAACCTTTTCGGTGCAGGGGTGTCGATGCCTTTGACCGTTTTCCATGATTATTCCGGTGAGCAGAGACAAGCTGCTGCGCGGCTGAAAACCTCCGAGCTTGAGGCAGAGGCCTTGCGCCTGGCTACAGAGCGTCAGGTTGTGTCGGCTGTGGCCCGGTATAAATCCACCGCCGTTCGGCTGCGCCAGATGAACGAGTCGATCCTGGAGCGTTCAGAGGAAACATTACAACTGATGCAGAAAGCATTTCGGGCGGGCAAGGTCGGTGCCTCGGATGTTCTGGCAGCACAGGACAATCTCCTGTCGGTAAGGCAGGAATACGTTCAGGCGCAGAATGATTATATCGATGCCGTCCGGGCGCTGGAGATAAGCACAGGAGGTGCTCTGTCGATGTCAGCCGGTTCCTGAGGGTACGAAATTCAAAACTGACCGTTCTTTAAATAGCGAGGGTGAATGAATGATTCGCAATCTGAAGATATTTTTAATAGTTGCCAGCATTCTGAGCCTGCAGCAAGCATACGCTGCCGGAGAAGCTGGAGGTGACCAACACGGTGATGAAAGCGTCGAGCATGCCGGAGAGGAGAACCAGTCCCGCCAGATCCATCTGACGCCGGAGCAGACAGAGTTATTGTCCATTGAGACGGTGACGGCTGCCAAGGGGCGCGCTGGCGCAATTGTTACGGCACCTGCCGAGATTCAGTATGTGCCGGATCGCGTGGCCGAGGTTGGTCCGCTGTTGGAAGGAAAGTTGACGGGGTTGGTGGTTGACCTGGGGGATTACGTCAAGAAAGGGCAGCTATTGGCAACCTTGAACAGTGTGGAGTTGGCCCGGATTCGCTCCCGGTTGATCTCGCTGGAGGCCCGTAAAGAAGCAGCCGAGTCAGACTACAATCGCGAAAGACAATTGCAGGACCAAGGTATTTCCAGCGAGGAAGAATTTCTTGATGCCAAGGCGATCTACCTTGCCACAAAAGCGGAGTACGATTCCGTGCGGGAACAACTGGCGGTATACGGTAGTGAGTCGCCAGGTGACAGTGGGGGGCTGGCGCAATACGCGCTTCGCTCACCCATTGAGGGGCGTGTCGAACAGATGCCTGTCCGGCTGGGTCAGACGTTAAGTCCATCGGATACGCCTTTCATCGTGGCAGACACCTCGGTTTTGTGGGCCATTCTTCAGGTGTCGGAATCCGATATTGACCAGATTTCAACGGGAGACGAGGTTCAGATTGCCTCCAGGGATTCAGGTTCTGACCGGTTTCACAGTGGGCAGGTATCCTGGGTGTCGAGCATGCTGGATGGAAAGACCCGCACCATCCCCGTTCGCGTTGTACTGAAGTCTCCCAGGGGCGACCTTCGCCCGAATACCTATACCACCGCCAGAATCATGACGGAAGCGGAGGCATCACTGCCGCTGGTTCCGGATGATGCGGTTCAAACCATTAGCGGTGAATCTGTTGTGTTTGTTCCGGGCGATGAGAAAGGGGCTTACAAGGCTGTTCCCGTCACGCTTGGCAAGGAAGCAAACGGCTTGATTGAGATCAAGTCCGGGATCAGCGCGGGCACGGAAGTGGTTTCAGTAGGCGCTTTTGATCTGATGTCGGCCATTACCGCCAGTGGCCGTAGCGCCGCTCACGGACACTAAAACCCGGGGGGAACATGGTTAACGCAATTGTGAATTATGCGCTGAACAACCGTCTGATGACGATTGTTTTTGCTATCGCCGTGATCGTTGCCGGGGTATTTTCATTTCAAAAACTGCCGGTGGACGCATTTCCCGACGCGACGCCTACCATGGTTCAGGTTTTTACTGCCAGTCCTGGTCTGTCGCCGGTGGATATTGAAACGCTGATTTCCTATCCCATTGAAATCAGCATGTACGGCATCCCCAAGTTGCAGAAGGTTCAGAGCACGTCGATTTTCGGGCTTTCCCGGGTGACCATCTATTTCGAAGATGGCACCGATATATACTTCGCCAGGCGGCTGGTAAACGAACGGCTTTCAGAAGCCAAGCGCCAGATCCCGGAGGGCATGGGGGAACCCGAACTAGGACCCATCACCACGGGCTTGGGACGTATCCTGATGTATTCCCTGAAAGCTGAGGACGAGAGCCAGTACAGCTTGCAGGAAATTCGCACGATCCAGGACTGGATTGTTAAGCCGCAGCTCAGAACCGTTCCGGGTGTAACCGGTGTGCTGTCCATCGGCGGCGAGGTAAAACAGTATCAGGTCAATATCGATGCGCAGAAGCTTCAGGCAAGGAACCTGACAGTGTCTGACGTTCGCGGCGCCCTCACCCAGAATAATCGGAACGTCGGCGCCTCTTTCATTACGCGAGGAGGTGAAGAGTATATAGTTCGCGGCTACGGTTGGGTTAATTCAGGTACCGAGGGCATCGAGGACATCCAGAACATCATTGTGTCCAAGAGTGAGGGAGAGTCTCCTATTTATGTCAGGGATGTGGCAGAGGTTAGCCTTGGACCGGCAATTCGCCGCGGCGCGGAGGTGTCCTCGGGTGAGGAGTCCGTTGGCGGTTACGTGATGAAGTTGATCGGGACCAACACCAGCCAGGTGCTTGAGGACGTCAATGCAAAAATCGACGACCTGAACAAGTCACTTCCGGAGGGTCTGAAGATCGAAGCGTATTACTCCCAGGCGGAGTTGGTGGGCAAGGCTATAGGCACTGTCGAGAAAGCGTTGCTTGAGGGCTCGGTTCTGGTGCTGGTGTTCCTTTATCTGTTCCTGGGAAACATTCGTTCCACACTGATCGTGGTGGCGACGTTGCCGTTGTCTGTACTCTTTGCGTTCATTGCTATGCGCATGTCGGGCCTGTCGGCCAACCTGATGAGTCTGGGCGGGCTGGCTATCGGCATCGGCATGATGGTGGACGGCGCTGTGGTGATGATAGAGAACATCTTCCGACATATTGAAGAGCGATCGGACGAGAAAATCAGCGTGCTCAGGCTTGTTGGTGAATCCGCACGGGAAGTGGCTCGTCCGATCGTCTTTGCCATCGGCATCATTATTATCGTTTTTCTGCCGCTATTTACGCTGCAGGGCGTCGAGGGCAAGCTGTTTTCGCCCATGGCTTACACCATCAGTTTCGCTCTGATCGGCGCATTGCTGCTCGCGTTGACGTTGGTGCCGGTTCTGGCCTCGCTCTCATTCAGGATGGGTGGGCACCATAAGGAGCCGAAGCTGGTTCTATTCCTTAACCGGCTTTACAAACCGGTGGTCAATGTGGTCGTCAAGGCGCCAAAGGTGGTGATGGGCGTTGCAGTGCTGGCCTTTGTCGGAAGCCTCCTGCTGTTTCCCTATCTTGGGAGCGAATTCGTCCCCACCCTGAGGGAGGGCACTTTCCAGATCCGCTCAACACTGCCGCCGGGAGCCAGCCTGGAGTCCGCGATTAAATATGGCAAACGAGTCCAGTCCGTTGTGGAAGAATTTCCCGAGGTAACAGGCACCTACGCACGGATCGGTCGAGCCGAGGTGGGAGGCGACCCTGAGCCGGTAAACGTAGTGGCGACGCTTGTTAACCTCAAGCCTTTGGATCAGTGGAGAGAGGATGTGCGCTATGAGGATCTTCAGAGCGAGATCGCAGAAGCGTTGAATGAACGAGTCCCAGGGCTTGCCAACAATCTGTCCCAGCCGATTCAACTCCGTACCGACGAACTTCTGTCGGGCGTTCAGGCGCAATTGGTCGCCAGCATTTTCGGTGACGACCTGGATGAACTGGGTCGGATCGGCAGGGAAGTCGCTGCCCTGGCCAGAGAGGTGCCTGGTGCAACGGACGTCCGCGCCCAGCAGAGTGCGGGCAAGAAGCAAATTGTTATTCGCCCCGACCGTGAAGTGCTGGCGCAGTTCGGCATCAGCATTGATAACCTGATGAGTACGGTCGAAACCGGAATTGGCGGTAAAGGGGCCGGGCTGGTCTTTGACGGTGTCCGGCGATTTGAGATTTTCACCCGACTGCAAGAGTCCTACCGTGGGTCCATTGATGAAATCAGAAAGCTTCCCCTCAGGGGCAACAGTGGCGAGCTTATTCCGCTTTCACGGGTGGCTGATGTTGAAATGTACGCCGGCCCGAAGAAAATTTCGCGCTCCAATGCCAGTCGGCGACAGTACGTGCAGATGAACGTGCGTGGTCGCGATATGGGCGGTGTTGTTCAGGATTTGCGCAAGCGGATCGAGGAGCAAGTGGACATGCCGCCGGGGTATTTCGTGGAGTTCGGCGGTCAGTTTGAGAACCAGGAAAGGGCCATGGCTCGGCTTGCGATCGTTGTGCCCATTACCCTGGCGCTTATTTTCCTGCTTCTTTTCTCGGCATTCAGTAGTCTGCGCTATGCGGTGCTGATCTTCATGAATGTGCCCTTTGCGATTACCGGTGGCATTGTCGCGCTGTTTGTGACGGGGCTTTACCTCTCTGTGCCCGCTGCCGTGGGATTCATCGCGGTGTTTGGTGTGGCCGTACTTAACGGCGTGGTGATGGTGAGTTACATCAACCAGTTGCGGGACGAAGGCTACGAAGTCATTGAAGCAGTCAAGCTGGGTGCTCAACGCCGTTTGCGGCCGGTTCTGATGACCGCCTCTGTGGCTATTCTGGGGCTGATTCCCCTGCTGCTGGCCGATGGCATTGGCTCTAATGTCCAACGGCCACTGGCAACGGTTGTGGTTGGCGGTCTGATCACTTCAACGCTGCTGACGCTGGTGGTGTTGCCCAGTGTGTACCAGTGGTTTGCATCTGAACGTCGTGACATTTCAGTCTGATAGTCAGGAGACGGTTTATGTATGAAATAAAAGCGTATGTCAGAGAAGTGATGGCAGAGCATGTGGTTGATGCTCTGGCCAAAGTTAAGGGGGTGGCAAGTATTGCTGTCGTGTCTCTCGGCGAATTTGGTCATCTGGTCGGCGATGAGTCGCCTCTGGAGAAAGTGAAGATGGTCAAGCTGGAAATAGACGTAGCGACCGATGATGTCGCTGGTGAAGTTGTGGAACTCATTGTCAGAACGGGCAGAACCCAGGAAGGGCACCCGGGTGACGGCAAGGTGCTTGTATCCCGCCTGGTTCGGGCTGTTCGTATCGACGATGGTGCGACCGACGAGAGCGCACTTCAACCGGCATCAAACCAGCGCTTTTCCTAGATTGGATGGCGGCATCGTGGCCATGAGTCGCGATGCCGCTTCTCCCCGCCCTTATTGAGGAGCACTTTCAAGTTCCCTGAGCTAATGCCTTCCAAATTCAAGTTCATTTCAACCTTTTCACTTACTATCTCCACCTACCTTGTCATGGGCGTCTCGCCCCCATGAATTGTGGCTAACAACCCCTTCGGGAGAAAGTCGATGAAGGCAAGCAAGCACTCGCCCAGGGCGTTGCTGTGTTCAGTACTATTGTCTATTCCTCTGTTCGGTCAAGCGGAGACTGTGAATTGGACAAATTGGCTCACTGGCCAGATAAGCAAGCATCCGGATGTCATGGCGGCGACAGAGCAGGCGGCAGCCCGGAATCAGGATGCTGAGGCAAGCGAACAACCGCTGTATAACCCGGAGCTGTCTGTTGGAGCAGACAGAACGGGCAGTGACAACAACTTTGTGGCAGGGCTATCACAAACGATCGATTGGTCTGATCAACAGGGTGCGCTAAAGGACAAGGCAAAGCTGATCAGGCTTTCCGCTGAAGCTGATTTGAACGAGGCGGTTTTGGCACAAACGTCCGAGTCGCTGTTTGCGCTTGTCGAGTGGCGCGCGGCGACGCGTGCCGAAGAAATTGCGGAATCCCAGCAACACCGTCTGAATGCCTTGCTGGAGCAGGTTGAGCAACGCCAGCAGGCGGGCGACCTGGGGAGTACCGATGCAGAGTTGCTTTTTTTAAGCCTTTCTCAGCAGCTCAGTGAACTCGCCCAGGCAAAGGCCGCAGTTGATCGAACAGAAACTCAAGTTAGAGAACGTCTGCCGGACTGGAGGCCTCAGGATGGGGGAATCCCCGGGCACATTTGGCCGGCTCTTGCTTCCAGGGTCGATAACGACAATTTGCTGGATCATCCGTCAATTGCTGCTGCCCGCGCGAGGTGGCAGGTGCTGCGGAGCGAAGCCGAGGTGGTCAGTCGCAGAGCGACGGCATCTCCCACGGTCGGGCTGAGCGGAGGGCGTGATGGCGGTGAGAACCTGGTTGGCCTGACGTTCTCGATCCCTCTGAACGTCCGTAATAACTACAGCGCTGAAACCCGGGCTGCGAATCGACGGGCTCTGGAGGCGGAAGCGCGGTTTCAGGCGCTCTACCGGAAACGACAATATGACCTGGCAGGCGCTCGCGCTTCCTGGAAGCGATACGACACCCAACTTCGTCGATGGACAGAACTCTCCCAGGGGCGTGTACAGCGAAGTGCTGATTTGCTTGAGAAGCAGTGGCAGGTCGGCGACCTCTCCACCTCTGAGTATCTCCAGGCGCTGGGCCAGCGCGCGGAGAGCCTGAAAACCGGTATTGAACTGGAAAAGCAGGCGCAGTTGGGTCTGATTGAGCTCTTGAGCCAGTCTGGCGAACTGATCACCCTCTTCCAATACTAGTCTGGAAACTGGATATTCATTATGAAAAAAACTCTGATTTCTGTATTCGCATTGACGTTGCTTACAGCCCCACTTTCTTTTGTACAGGCAGAGGAAGATGCTCATCAGGAAGCCGGTCATGATCATGCTGCCAGTGGCGACGATCATCAGGAAGTCACCGGTGAGGAGGGCGAGTATAAGGAAGATCATGGTGAAGAAGGTGAGCATGAGGAGGAAGGTGATCATGAAGAGGAAGGGGGGCACGGCCACGAAGACGAGAACGGTGGCCATGAAGAAGCGGCCACCGCAAGCATCAATGCCAAACAGAAAGAGCTCGCCGGCATTGAAGTAGCAACCCTCGAAAGCAAGCACGTTGACTATGAAATCTACGCTCCCGGTGAGCTGCTGACCAACGGCTATACCAGCTATCACGTGTCCCCCCGGGTTGCCTCAGTGGTGCTGCGGCGTCACGTGGAACTGGGTGAGCACGTAACCAAGGGCCAGCCGCTGGTAACCCTGTTCAGTGAGACGGTGGCACAGGCGCAGGCGGATTACAGGAAAGCTTTTCCTGAATGGAAGCGAATCAGCGGGCTGGGTCGTTCCGTGGTTGGCGATCAGCGGTTCAATACAGCGAAAGCCAACATTGAAGCAGCAAGGGCGACTCTGCTTGCTTACGGGCTGAACGATGATGACATTGGTGCGTTGAAGGCCAGCGGGGTGGATAGTCTCGGTGAATACATGCTCAGGGCTCGCGTGGATGGTGCAGTACTGACCGATGAGTTTGAGCAAGGACAAAGAGTTGAGGCTGGCCAGCCGCTGGTGACTCTTGCTGATGAGAGTGAGCTTTGGGTAGAAGCCCATCTGCCAGCAAGCTCCGACATTGTTCTAGAGAAGGGCGCGGAAGCCGAAGTCAGGGCAGCGGGTCGTGTGGGCGTGGCAACGGTGTCCCAGGAAGCCCACACCATTGATCCTGTGACCCGCACGCGGATTGTCAGGCTTGAGCTGGACAATCCTGAAGATCGTTTTCATCCAGGAATGTTCGCAGATGTGTATTTTCGTTTTAAGACCAGCGAGCCGGTGCTTGCCGTGCCGGAGACTGCATTGATGCGTGGCGCGGACGGCGACTGGACGGTCTATGTGGAAGAGGCCGAAGGCGAGTATGAACCCGTGGAAGTGGAACTGGGCCGCTCAATTGGCGGGCTCCGTGAGGTTTCCGGCCTGGCTGCGGGCCAACGAGTCGTTTTGCGGGGCGCATTTTTTGTGGCCTCTGAGATTGCCAAAGGCGGCTTTGATCCGCACAACCACTGATTCCGGGAGCCATTATGTTCAACCGAGTTGTCGACTGGGCGGTTCAGAACCGCCTGTTGGTTCTTATTGCGCTTGCAGTGCTTATCGCCACGGCCGCGTTTCAGATACCAAAACTGAATCTTGATGCTTTCCCCGACGTTACAAACGTCCAGGTCGCTGTTAATACAGAGGCGCCCGGACTTGCGGCTGAGGAAGTCGAGCAGCTGATCACCTATCCCATTGAAGCGGTGATGTATGCGTTGCCGGATGTTGAGGAGGTTCGGTCCATCTCCAAAACCGGGTTGTCTGGTGTCACCGTGGTCTTTAAAGAGGGCACGGATATCTATTTCGCGCGCCAACTGGTTTTCGAGCGGTTGCAGGCCGCGCGGGAGCTGATTCCGGACGGGGTCGGGGTGCCTGAAATGGGGCCGAATACGTCCGGTCTTGGCCAGGTCTACCAGTACTTGCTGATAGCGGACCCGGATTCGGGGTACGACGCAATGGAATTGCGCAGCTTGCACGACTGGCTGGTCAAACTGTTGCTGATACCGGCTGAAGGGGTTACGGAAATCCTGTCGTTTGGCGGAGAGGTCCGCCAGTACCAGGTTAACCTGAACCCGGCGCGAATGCTGTCCTATGACTTATCACAGAACGATGTCATGGAAGCCCTGGAGAACAACAACTCCAATGTTGGGGGCTGGTATATGGGCCGCGGGCAGGAGCAGTTGGTTATTCGCGGTATGGGCTGGCTGGGTAATGGCGAGCAGGGGCTCGAGCAGATCCGTCAGGTGCCCGTTAAAACCAGTGATGGCATTACAGTGACAGTGAACGATGTCGCCGAGGTAGCGCTGGGCACTGAAATTCGCCAGGGTGCGGTAACCATGACCCGGAAGGATGAAGCCGGTCAGGTTGAACAACTGGGTGAAGTGGTTTCTGGCATTGTACTCAAACGAATGGGGGCCAACACAAAAGCCACCATCGACGGCATCGAGGCCCGCATTGATCGCATAAATCAGGCGCTTCCGAGTGGGGTTCGTTTTGAGCCCTATTACAACCAGGCGGATCTGGTGACCAAGGCCGTAGAGACGGTGACCAATGCGCTTCTGTTGGCTTTTGTGTTTATTGCGATCGTGCTTGCCCTGTTCCTGATGAATCTGCGGGCAACAACGCTGGTGCTGCTTTCAATACCGATTTCCATCGGGATTGCCCTGATGATCATGGCCTGGTTCGGTCTCTCGGCCAACCTGATGTCTCTGGGCGGTATTGCTGTGGCAATCGGCATGCTGGTGGATGGCTCTGTTGTTATGGTTGAGAACATGTTCAAGCATCTGACCCATCCTGATGGCGAGCATGACGCCCATCGGGATGAGTTGGCTGGAGATGACCCCGATCCATTGGACGCGTCACACGATGATCATGGCATTGCCCTTCGTCTCCAGGAAGCCGGCCGGGAAGTGGCACGGCCGATTTTTTTCGCGACGGCGATTATCCTGGTCGTTTTCATGCCTCTGTTCAGCTTCGAAGGTGTGGAAGCCAAGCTGTTCCAGCCAATGGCAATCAGCATCATGCTGGCTATCGTGTCGGCGGTGATCGTCGCTCTGGTGGTTGTACCCGCGCTGGCGTCATACATGTTCCGTAAGGGTATCCGGGAGCGGGAAAGCTTCATTCTAAAACCCCTGGAAAAGCTCTATCGCATGGGGCTTGCCTGGTCACTGAAGCATAGCCGCGTGGTTGTTGGCGCGGCGGCGGTTCTTGTTGTACTGGCGGCGCTGATTGTTCCACGACTGGGCACGGAGTTCGTGCCTGAACTGGAAGAGGGCACGATTAACCTCCGGGTGACCCTGGCCCCTTCATCAAGCCTCGATACGGCGCTTGAAGTGGCGCCGAAACTGGAGGCCATGCTGATGGAGTTTCCAGAGGTGACTTACGCTCTGTCCAGGGCTGGCCGAGCAGAAATAGGCGGCGACCCGGAGCCAGTTAACAACATAGAGGTCTATATTGGCTTAAAACCAACTTCGGAGTGGACCAGCGCCAGTAATCGCTATGAATTGCAGGCTCTGTTTGAGGAGAAGCTCGAACAGCACCCGGGACTACTGTTTAACTTTTCTCAGCCTATCGCGACTCGGGTTGATGAATTGTTGTCAGGTGTTCGTGCGCAGTTGGCCATCAAACTCTTTGGCCCGGATCTCGACGTACTGGCGGAGAAAGGCCAGCAGATTGAAGCGGCGGTCCAAACCGTTCAGGGAACACGGGATGTGGCCATGGAGCAGATTGCCGGTGAAGCGCAGTTGGTGGTTCAGCCAGACCGTCAGGCACTTTCCCGGTACGGACTCGCCGTGTCTGATGTGATGAGTGTCGTCCGGGACGGACTGGGTGGTGCCGCCGCGGGCCAGATCATCAACGGAAATGAGCGGTACGATATCTATGTGCGCCTGGCCAAACGTTTCCGGGAAGACCGGGATGCCATTGCTGATCTCAGGTTGCAGGCGCCTTCCGGAGCCTGGGTGAGACTCGGTGATGTGGCCGATGTGTCTATTGAGTCTGGCCCGCCCCAGGTGCGCCGCGACGACGTTCAGCGCCGTGTGGTCATTCAGTCCAATGTGCAGGGTCGTGACATGGGCAGTGTGGTTGCCGATATTCAGGATACCATCGCGTCAGAAGTGAACCTTCCCCCCGGCTATTCGGTGGATATTGGTGGTCAGTTCGAAAACCAGCAGCGAGCTCAGAAACGATTGACCATTGTGGTACCTGTATCTCTGGGCCTGATTGCGCTGTTGCTCTACTTCGCTTTCAGTTCGGTTGGTCAAGCGCTGTTGATTCTGGTCAACGTGCCGCTTGCCGTAATTGGTGGTGTCTTTTCGCTCTGGGTCTCCGGCCAGTATCTTTCAGTGCCCAGTTCCGTTGGATTTATCACACTGTTTGGTGTGGCGGTGCTTAACGGGGTCGTTATGGTCGAAAGCATCAATCAGCGAATACAGGATGGGTTGAACGTGGATACCGCGGTGTTTGAAGGTGCCGTCTCCCGTTTACGTCCTGTCTTGATGACAGCAATAACCTCGGCGCTCGGCTTGATACCGATGCTGTTGTCGACGGGCGTGGGAGCGGAAATCCAGAAGCCACTGGCCAGCGTGATTGTTGGTGGTCTCGTGACTGCAACTTTCCTGACACTCTTTGTTTTGCCGGTTCTGTTCGGTCGCTTTTCAAGAGCCAAGGTGGGTGATATTCAGCGGTAGATGTGAGGCGGAAATGCATAGTTGCGGTTACATGCATGGAAGTGTAATTCCGCCCGTTTTAACGGAGACGAGGGTCTTGCTGTTGAACTTTGCTCCTAGAAAGAAGGCTGTGACTGTGATTCTGGTGCCCGATGTTTCTGAAGAGTCAATGTT
This sequence comes from Marinobacter sp. ST-43, assembly GCF_030541085.1. NCBI lineage: Bacteria > Pseudomonadati > Pseudomonadota > Gammaproteobacteria > Pseudomonadales > Marinobacteraceae > Marinobacter > Marinobacter sp. ST-43. Next base: position 29,706 of record NZ_JASSVO010000023.1, on the reverse strand, counting down.
CACCATTTCCGGAATTGTTGTTGAAACATCGGGCACGATGGTTAGCCACGGGTGTGTCGGCCAGGATGAAGAAGGTTCCCTTTAAAAGAATAAGTGGATTTATTGCCGCCGGAGGAATGGCAACCCTTTTCCATTGGGCGGCCATGTCCGGCCTGGTTCTGCTTGGCATGGCCCCCGTAGCAGCCACCTTTTCTGGAAGCGTTGTAGGAGCGGTTACCAACTACTGGTTGCAGCGAACTTTGGCCTTTCCAAACGCACGCCCACACATCCAGGCCATCTGGCGATATGCCTTTTCCTGTTCACTCGCAGCTCTCCTGAACGTTCTGATCTTTTTAGTCCTGCATCAACTGTTTGAAATCTCTGTTGTGCCTGCTCAGCTTCTAACCACTGCGGCTGTCGCTGTATTTAACTATGTTGTCTACCAAAGGCTGGTGTTTCATGAACAAACCTCTTGAGACTTCCCGTGCGCCGAATGAATCAGAGCTGCTGTCCCTGGTGGTTCCGGTGTTCAATGAGCGTTCGATGCTTCCCCTATTCTTTGAGCATGTATTGCCGATCCTTGCGAGCCTCGATATTCGCTCGGAGATCGTGGTTGTGGACGATGGTAGCGAGGATGGCAGTGCCGAATTTGTTAGGACTTTCATTAAAAGGAAATCGAGCATCCGTCTCGTCAAGCTAAGCCGCAACTTTGGCAAAGAGGCAGCGGTAACAGCAGGGCTGGAGCATGCCAAGGGGGATGCGGTGATCGTTCTGGATGCGGACCTTCAGGATCCACCTGAATACATTCCCGAGATGGTCAGGAGTTGGAAGTCCGGCTTTGATGTCGTTCTGATGCAACGTCGATCACGTGTAGGCGAGAGTTTTCTCAAGCGCTGGAGTGCGCACCTTTTCTATCGCTTGCTGAATAAGACCAGTCGCACTGAAATCCCGGTCGACACGGGTGATTTCCGATTGATGAGCAGGCGGGCAGTTGATGCCCTTCTCCGGTTAGGAGAGCGCAACCGCTACATGAAGGGACTCTTTGCCTGGGTTGGTATGCCAACGACGATCATCGAATACGACCGGGCATTGAGAGTGGCTGGCGAGAGTAAGTGGGACTACCCGGGCCTGGTCGGCCTGGCCCTTGAAGGCCTGACTTCCTTCTCAGTGTCACCTCTCAGATGGGCAACGCTTGTCGGCTTGCTGGCCGCCTCCGTTGGTGGATTGTTCGGTGTCTGGATTGTAGCGAAGGCAATAATGCTCGGCGATCCGACTGACGGCTACCCATCGTTAATCGCCCTCATCAGTTTTCTGGGCGGCATACAACTGGTGAGCGTTGGTATCGTTGGTGAGTATGTGGGCAAAACCTACATCGAATCGAAACAGCGACCACTGTATCTGACCGAAGAAGTGGTCGAGAACAAAGAGGTATCAAGCCGAGACCAAATCAGCAACTTCAGAGGCGTCAAGAATGCTAAAGCGATTTGAGCCCTGGTTCTGGGTACTGGCTGCCGTATTGTTCAGTCGCTTTATCGGAATGACGCTGTTTCCCTTCGTGGATACAACGGAGCCCCGATACGCTGAAATCGCTCGTTTAATGGCTGAAACCGGGGACTGGATAACGCCCTGGTTTGAACCCGGCGTTCCGTTCTGGGGGAAACCTCCACTGTCGTTCTGGGCTCAGGCTGCCTCTATAAAAATATTTGGACTGTCTGAATTTTCTCTGCGGCTACCGGCATGGTTCGCCACGATTGGAATCGTATGGCTGACGTGGTGCCTTGCAAATCATGCGCGCGGTGCTGCGGTCGCTCGATGGTCTACTCTTGTGCTTTCCACGATGGTACTCACCTATATCAGTGCCGGCGCAGTCATGACGGATACGTTCCTGGTATTTGGAACGACCCTCTCCTTGGTGAGCGTGTGGTTTGTGCTTTCAGGGCGCTCTGACTATTGGCGCTGGTGGTTTTTCATGGGCCTGGCCATCGGTTTGTTGTCAAAGGGACCGTTGGCTGTTGTACTGACCGTTATCCCCCTGGTGCTATGGGCTGCTATTTTCAGGCAGCGGTTACAGCCGTTGAAAAAATTACCCTGGCTTCTTGGCTCACTTCTGACACTGGCGATTGCCGTGCCATGGTACGTGCTCGCTGAATTGAAAACGCCAGGGTTCCTCAACTATTTCATCATTGGCGAACACTTTAGCCGGTTTCTGGACCCCGGGTGGGCCGGCGATTTGTACGGTAGTGCCCATGACCGGCCCAAGGGCATGATCTGGATATTCTGGCTTTGGGCTTCATTCCCCTGGGGTATCATTGGCTTGGTTGGCTTTGGCCTTGCGGCGGCGCGAGGCAAAACAAAGGATATATTCACTGGTGCTGTTCAAGACGCCTCAACGCTGTATCTGTTGTTTTGTGCGATAACGCCAATGCTGTTCTTCACCCTGGCAGGCAACACGCTTTGGACGTACATACTTCCTTCTCTTCCGTTCTCGGCCATTCTGATTGCCGGATGGGTGTCGAAGCTCGATCTAGGTGCCTGGTCCAGAGTCAGGTCGGGGGCTGTATTGCTTGTGCCCGTTCTCATTACCCTTGTTGTGTTCATCAGTGTGAGCGGAGTCATTCCACTAAAAACCGAGAAACAATTGATAAGCCGGTATGAGAGCATCCATCAAGCGGGGGACAGTCCGATCTTCTACATTGGTGAGATGCCATTTTCGGCACGTTTTTATTCGTTGGGCGACGCTGTGGAAATCATCTCCACAGAATTCAACAGTCTGCTGGAAGCTGACGGGTACGCCAGGGTCTTTGCAGTAATTCCAAACCATGCGGTCGATGAGGTTCTTGGTCCGCGGGCCACTGACGCTCAGAAGTTGGGGGAGAACGAACGGTACCAGCTATTCTCGATCGATCTTCCGCCAACAGACAGCCAGAATGACCCCGTTGATTCTGAATTAAACTCGAAGAATGATTAATGACGCAGCTGATTACTGCTAAAACTGAGTCTTTGAAGGCCGGATTTTCAAGATGGCTGGCCTTTTGGCAGTGATCTAGTCCGGAAATGGCAGTAAAATCAGAATCCTGGCTCCTCCGTTTTTCGAGGATCCGATTTCCAGGTGTCCGAGGTTGTCTTCGACAATCTCGGACACGATGGACAATCCGAGTCCAAATCCGGCGACCGTTTCATCCAGCCTGGTGCCCCTGTCCATGACAGTGGCTGCCGCCTCGGGAGAAATTCCGGGGCCATCGTCCGCTACTTCTATGGAGAGTCCTGATGACGTGCGGGCGATTGTAACGTCGACGGTTGTCTGGCACCACTTCCCGCCATTTTCGAGTAAATTGCCAAGTAGCTCTGAAAGATCCTGCCGCTCCATAGGCCAATTGAAGTTTTCGGGTAAGGTGGTGTGGAGGCGGAAAACCGTATCAGGGAATATTTTTTCCATGACGGTGATGACACTTGCCGTGATTTCAACCGGCATGCACGTTCGTCCCATCTGTCTGCCTGATATGTCTGCCTTGCTCATCCTGTAGTTCAGGGATTTGTCAAGCTCCCGCAAGTTAGAGGTCATAAACACAATATCCTCCCGGGACGGAGGCAAGGTGTCGATGTCCGACAAAATGGCAAGATTGGCAGAGATAGAGGTTTTGACCAGGTGAGAGAGATCGGAATTCAGGCGGCGGTGGCGGTCCAGACGACGGTTTGACAGCTCAAGCAAATCATTGAGCTGGCGGATCAGCGGACGAAACTCTTCCGGTACGTGAGGGTTCAGGCGACTTTGTTTCCCGGATTGGAGCCGTCTCAGGTCCTCTTTTATCTTACTGATGGGCTTTAACGTCAGATGTGTAGTGGTTCCAATCAGGGCCAGCAGTATCGCGAGAAGAACGGCCGAGGCGCCGAGCAATGTCAGGTGAGCCTTCAGCGGTCGTTCAGAGAGCGCCCCCTCGGTTTCAAGAACGGTGATTGAGGCCAGTTTTTCACTGGCGGAGAAAATGCGTTTGAGCCCGAAAAGCGTGTTCGCACCCTGCGCTATGTGGATGAAACCCTCGGGCTTCTCTGCAGCGCCCTGCAGTTGGCTCTGGTCAAAGTTCGGGCTCGCCAGGACGCTTCCGCTAGCCGTTTCGATGACGATGGCATGCCCCAGAAGCATTTCAAACTGATTGATCATGTTGCTGAGGTCGTCGGTTGTGGGGGATTCAGCCTCAATGATTGCCTGAAAGTTTCCCAGCTCTTTGTTCAGGTGTTGCTTCCTGGACTCGTCCGATAGTTGCTTTATCACGTAGGTGTGTGAAAAGAATATCAGAGTAAAATATACGAGGCTGAAAACAGCACCATACTGAATGGCTGTTCTGCGGATACTTTTTGGAGCAGACATATTTTAACCTGGTTGGTTCACTCGGGCGTTCAGCGGGTAGCATCTTTTTCAAAGTAGTAGCCCTGGCCACGCAATGTTTTTATTTTATTGACCCCTATTATTTTTCTAAGCCGGGTTATGTAAACCTGAACGACATTTCTGGTGGGGCATCTTTCTATGTTGTAGAGGGATTCAACCAGTTCGTCCTGGGAAAACACTCGGTCCGGTGAACGGAGGAAACACTGTAAAAGGCGGAATTCCGTAGCTGTCAGTCTGAACTCTTTCTGGTCGGGCGTGGTAAGCGTTCGGTAGGTGGCGTTGAGATGAAATCCGTCGACGCTGATCTGGTCTGTCGTTCTGCCGTCCTTTCTGCGGATAATCGCACTGAGCCGGGCTTTCAGTTCATCAAACTCAAACGGTTTGGGAAGGTAATCGTCGGCACCCGCGTTCAACCCTTCTACTCTCTCAGTCCAGTTGGAGCGTGCGGTCAGAATAAGGATGGCCTCTTTTTTCCCGTTTTTTCTCCATCTTTGCATTAAAGAAAGTCCATTTTCATCGGGCAGTCCGATATCGAGAATAACGGCCTGGTAGGAGCTTGTTTCAATCAACGAGTCTGCTTCTTTGCCGGTTTTGGCGACATCGACTGTGTAGTGCGCCTGCGCAAGCCAGTCCGATATTTTTTTGGCAAGTACCGCATTGTCTTCAACAATCAGAATTTTCATTTGTAAGCGCCGTTTTTCGTGGTGGGAAAGTTTCGCCAGTCTGCCATGGATTGTACCAGTAACGGCAACTCCCCAGAAAAACAGCAACCCGTTAAAAATGGGGGGTTACCGGTCGACTTTTCAGTTTGATTTCAGTTACACCTGGTAGGATCAATAGTCGAGTCACGAACGCAAGAAGCTGTATATACATGGTTTTAGGAGCAACCTATGAGCGATAGACATTTCTATGCAGGTATGTCCAGGCGGCGCCTTATCCAAGGAGCTGCCACAATGGGACTTCTTGCCGGTTTCGACAGCTTGTTGCCGGCCTATGCTAGAGGACAACTGGACAACACGAACGCATTTCACACCGTGCGTAATGGCGCTGACATCTACGACCTGACCGTCGCGAGAACACCTCTCAAGATAGGGGGCACAGTCTCGGAACAGCCCATCACCATCAACGGCACTCTGCCAGCGCCTCTGGTGCGCCTCAAACAGGGGCGCGAGGCAATCTTGCGTGTCACCAATACGCTACCGGAGGCAACATCCATTCACTGGCACGGTCTGATTCTGCCGTACCAGATGGATGGCGTTCCTGGCGTCAGCTTTCCCGGCATCATGCCCGGCGAAACGTTTGAGTACCGTTTCCCGGTCGAACAGCATGGCACCTACTGGTACCACAGCCACTCTGGCCTTCAGGAACAGCTAGGCCACTATGGACCGATCATTATAGATCCGGCTGAGCCCGAGCCAGTCAGCTATGACCGCGAATACATTGTGGTTCTCTCCGACTGGACCTTCGATTCTCCCGCCGATGTCTTCCGCAACCTCAAAGTGTTTGAAGGCTATTACAACTACAACCAGCGCACCGTTGGCGACTTCTTCAAGGATGTCGAAACTATGGGTTGGGATGCCGCGTGGAGCAAAGCCGACATGTGGGGCAGAATGCGAATGAGCCCCCGGGATATCCTGGATGTAACCGGTTCTGAATACACCTACCTGATGAACGGGTCGCCTTCCGCCAGCAACTGGACCGGGCTGTTCCGTCCCGGCGAGAAAATTCGCCTGAGATTCATCAATGCCTCGGCGATGACCTACTTTGATGTCCGTGTCCCGGGCCTCCCGATGACGGTTATCTCCGCTGACGGCCAACCAGTGCAACCCGTTGAAACGGATGAATTCCGCATTGGCGTGGCGGAAACCTACGACGTGATTGTACAGCCAACCGACACGGCTCACACCGTGTTTGCCCAGTCACAGGATCGGTCGGGGTATGTGCGCGGAACGTTAGCCACCCGCAAGGGAATGGAGGCGCCAGTACCGCCCATGTATCCGCGAACCGAGCGCGGTATGGCCGCCATGGGCATGGGCGCGATGAGCATGGGCGCCATGGGCAAGGACGGCGATATGAACATGGACAGCGGCATGGACATGGGTGGCAAGATGGAAATGATGTCAGGCAGCAACGACAAAGCCCATGGCCAAATGATGATGAATGGCGCCGACTCGGGAATGAACAAGATGAGCTCGGACAAAGCAACGATGAATGAGGTCCCGACGGCGGGTCGGCCGATATCCCATGGCCCTGATAATCACGGTCCCGGGGCGGCCATGGTGGCTTCCAGCCCGCAATCGCGTCTGGATGACCCTGGTGTAGGCTTTGAAACAGCCAACCATCGGGTGCTGACTTATTCCCAGTTGCAGAGCATTGAGGGCTGGCCCGACAAGCGCCCGGCCGAACGCGAGGTGGAACTGCACCTTACCGGCAATATGGAACGTTACATGTGGTCGTTCGACGGCAAAAAGTTCTCTGAAGTCGATGGCCCGGTCAAGTTCTACCATGGCGAGCGCCTGCGATTGATCCTCGTCAACGACTCGATGATGGATCACCCCATTCACCTGCATGGCATGTGGATGGAACTGGAAACCGGTGCAGGTGAATATCGTCCACGCAAACACACGATTTCCGTCAAACCCGGCGAGCGTGTATCCGCGCTGATCACAGCGGATGCACCGGGTGACTGGGCTTTCCATTGCCACCTTCTGTACCACATGGACGCAGGCATGTTTCGTGTCGTGTCGGTCGTTTAACGGGATAGGGGATGAACATTATGATGAATCGCATCAAGTGGGTTGTGGGTGCCTCAGCCTTAACGCTTGCCTCGGGAGCCGGCGCCGCCGGTACTGGCGTTCAGGCCGAACCGGACTGGACGCTGCCGATACACGACAACCAGGTGTTTGGCCAGGTTCTGTTTGACCGGATGGAATACCAGCGTGACGGCGACAACGAATTGGCCCTGTGGGACGCCCAGGCCTGGATTGGTAAAGATCGCAATCGGCTCTGGGTCGAAACGGAAGGTGAGACTGATCTATCCAGCGACAGCGGCGACATCGAAAATTTTGATGTGCAGTACAGCTATCGCTTCGATCGCTTCTGGGATATACAGACAGGATTGGGTGCCCAGACAACGTTTGGCCCCAGCCCTAATAAGGAGCGCTATTCGGCCATTGTTGGATTGCAGGGACTTGCCCCCTACTGGTTTGAGGTAGACACAAATCTCCGAGTCACCGACGACGGTGACGTGTCATACGATCTTGAAGCCGAGTACGACTGGCTGCTGACCCAAAGGCTCATTTTGCAGGGCCGCGGCGAAACGCTCGTTGCCTTCAGCGATGTTGAGGAGTGGGGCGTCGGTAGTGGCATCAATAATGTGGGCCTGGGGCTCCGTCTGAGATACCACTTTTCGAGGGAGTTTGCGCCCTACGTGGGTGTTTCTTACACCCGCTTTCTGGGCAACACAGAGGACCTTCGTGAGCGCGAGGGGGAAGACGTCGAGTCCTCCAGCTTCGTGGCGGGCGTCCGGTGGTGGTTTTAGTACGATAATGCCCAGTAGAAAAGGCTGGCCCCTTTGCGTGGGTCAGCTAGTGTCCTCATTTGGAGGATTTCGTCAAAATCATTGCCGACCTTCCGCATGTCCGGCTCAATGACAAACGGCCGGACTAAGGCCCGGCCGTTGTATCAGATCATGAAATTACACGTTGATCAGTAACTGATATTGACCATAGCTACGACCTTATAGGTATCCTCCGGGTCATCTCCGTAGAAGTCCCCCATGAAACCGTAAGAGCCGCGGAGGCTGATGTCATACAAGCCAGCAAACTTTTTACCAACCTGAGCAGCGACTTCAGTACCAAGGGTTGAGCCGTTGGCCTGAGCTGCGCTGTCGGGCGCGTCGTCGGCAACGCGGAAGTAACCGGTGCCGTACTTCAGGTAGTAGTCGTTGGAAAGTTCCTGATCACCCGAGACCATCAGCCCCATCAGACCATATCCCTGGTAAGCTGCGTCATAAACTGACTTGGCCCCCTGGGAACCATTGTTGTAGTAGTAGTCTGTTCCGAAGATTTGCAGATTGCTGCTATTCAGCTCCCAGCCTGACTGGTTTGCCGCGAAGCGATCTGCACCATTGCTGCTGTCATCAGCCGGAATGTAGATGCCGTGAATCTTGAGACTTGCATTGCCCCAATGCCTCTGGGCATACAGATTCAACATGTACGTGTCGCCATCTGTTGCGTCAGAGTCACGCCCGGACGACTTTTTGTAAAGTACCGAGCCGCTATAGGCCATTTTGTTATAGGTAAAATCGGCGTAGGCACCGAAATAGTTGTCATCCGTTCGAGCCGCCGTACCATTCAGAGCAGCCTGACTGCTGTTGCTGATCTGAGCTCCGGTAAGGCCGTAGTGGAAAACCTCGCTGGGATGAAGTTCGGCACTCAACATGTAGAAGTCCACGTCGTCCGCAGAATCTTCATCGTTTTCTTCCCACTTGAACCAGCCACCTGTCAGCGTGGCCATACCAACATTGCCCGCAAAGGAGACGCCATTCATGTCGTCGTTGGTAACAAAGCTCTCGTACTTGCCGAAGCCATACCCCTGGACGCCCGCTCGCACCTTCCAGTCGCTGTTCGGCACCTTCAGTTCAGCGTAGGCATTTTTGGTCTCAACGCCAACGCCGTCGGCGCTGAGTTTGCCGCAATTGTCACCCTGGCAGCTTCCCTTCTCACCCCACGGAGAGTCGAACTCACCGTACCAAACCAGGCTCACATTATCATTGAGGTCGCCGGTGATCTTTGCCCGCAGGCGCTGATCAACAAAAGAACTGCTGTTATCGTTGGTTTCGTCCAAACTTTCTGAGGTCGCCTGCAGGCGGTAATAACCGTTCACCGTGAAGGGGGAATCGCCTTTCTTGAGCTCTTCCACTTCAGCCGTCAGTTGATTTATTTCAACCTTCAGGTCTTCTACGGTCGGTGACGCACGCCCGACCGGCTCCGCGGCCAACGCCGGTGTTGCTACTAAAGCTATCGCCAGCGGAGCGCTTATTGATTTGAAGATTTTGCTCACCTGAAACTCCTTATTTTAATTTTCATATCGACAACGATTTATTGCCTCAATATGGATGTGCCAGTTAAACGACACTTAATCTTGACGCACAAAGCTTGTAGTGGTCAACTGAAACGAACCTGAATTTTCAGCTAAATTTCATTTTCCCGATTTTCGTACTGACATCCCCACCCGTCAGACTGTCAGACCTGACGACGCATCAAAGAGGCTATTTCGCCCCCAGCGCCCATTCTTGGAGAGGTGCTATGATTGCTCACTATTGAAAGGCATACTGGGCGCCAAGCATGCAATCCGACCATTTGGCGCATGAAATCGAGATGGCCGCAATGAACCGACGAGTTATCTCCTTGCTGCTGCCGTTGTTTTTGGGTGGACCGGTTCTGGCCATTTCCGAAATATCGGGTGGTCAGGAGGGCGCTGCGATGAAGGGTTGCGATTTCAACTTCGGCTGCCTGAAGTTAGTAGATTGGCTGGATAGATTATGCATTGTTCACGTCGACCATCACGTAGAGGCTGGTTCCTGTTTTTTTTAATCTGGTCTGTCAGCTTTTTGCTGCATTTTTTTTGGGAAATGATCCAGGTGCCTTTCTTTACAGGGATGATGGAGGCGTCCCATGGTGCGGTCGTCTGGCTGTGCACGCGGGCGGCAATCGGCGATGCCAATATTGCACTATTTGCCTATGGCGTCGCCGCAGCGGCAACTAAAGATGGCTTTTGGATACAGGGGCGGTGGCGCCGCCATGCTTTAGGAGCGTATTTTGCTACCGGTCTGCTTATAACCATAGTCTTTGAAGCCTGGGCCACAGGCGCAGGCCAGCGCTGGAGCTACAATGATTCTATGCCCCTGTTTCCCTTCCTTGGCACAGGTATCGCCCCTCTAGCGCAGTGGATTATCGTTCCAACAGTCTCGCTCTTTGGTTTGCGTTGGCTCTACAGAGGCTGGCTTGATCTCAGACGTCAGGGCGGTGATTACTCCCGGCAATGAATAACGGGCTCCGGCCATCATGCAAACGGCCCTACAAACAACTGCGCAAATACACCGAAAAGGAGTGTGACGGTCAGCGTTATTATCAATACGGCTTTCAACCAGATATCAGTTCTGGCCACCACGACATTCCCTTGCCTGTACATCGGCACAACGAGGCGCAGATAAACTGCCAGCGAGAGTACGCTATTGATGATCGCCACCACTGCCACCCAGGTGTACTGCACGTCGATGGCTGCGGCAAACAAAAGGAACTTGCCGACAAAACCCGCCAATGGGGGAATCCCAACCAGCGATAGCAAAAAGATAACCATTGCGAGGCCAATAAGCGGCTGGGCGCGACCCAATCCGTCAAAATCGTTCAGAGTCCGTCCAGTACTGGCGGCAACGGCGAAAGCGCCCAGGTTCATGGCCGCATAGGCTGCGGCAAACAGGATGATGGATGGCAGCGCAAGCTCACTTGCGCCGACTGCGAGGATGCCCAGAAGAAAATAGCCGGATTGGGCAATCGACGAATAGGCAAGCAGCCGAATCACGTTAGTCTGAGCAAGCGCGGCCAGGTAGCCATAGGTCATGGTCAGAACAGCCAGACCGGCGATGATGGCGGTCCAACCACTTTCCGGGGGTAGATCGCGAACCACCTGAGCAAGTGCGAACAGAGCCCCGATCTTGGGCACCACGGACAGGTAAGCCGCTATCGACAGCGGCCCGCCCTCGTAGGCATCTGGCGCCCAGAAATGAAACGGAACCAGCGATGCCTTGTAGCCAAGGCCGATAACGACAGCCACAAAGCCGATGATGACGGCCATAGGCATGGTATCCATGCCCGGCAGATCAGCAAGCAAGGTGGAGCCGGCGGCACCGAACCAGTAACTCAGACCGAAAATCATGATTGCACCGGTGACCGAGGCAAACACGAAGAATTTCATGGCGGCTTCGGTGGCCGGGTCGGTATCCGGATAGGCGACCAGGGCGAAGGTGGCCAGGCCGGTCAACAGTGTGCCCAACACCAGGAACATCGTATCGCCCGCGCCGGCCAGAACCAGGGCGCCGAGGGTGGCAAAGCACAGCAGGCTGTAGACCGTACCCTCACGCGCGGTGCCTCGCACATCCACTCTCGCCAAAAATATGGCGAGGATGGTGGCCGGCAGCAGAATGAGTTTGGCCCACACACTGAGGTCGTCAACCCGGAAACTGCCACCAAACACCGTTGTGTCCTCACCAATCAGACTGACGGTCAGACCCGTGGCAACGATCAGACCGCTAACTGCGACCAGCAGCGCAATTTGCGGCCTACGCAGCATTTCCGCGATCAGCGCACCGACAGCCGTCAACAGTACGGCAATTTCAGGAATCAACAGTGCAAGATCACGAGCCATCACAGTGCCAGCGCCGATGTAGTGCGGTGGATGATACCCAGCACCCAGGAGGGTGCCACGCCAGTGCCGACAGTGAGCACCAGCAATGGCCCCACAGCAAGCCACTCACGAGCGCTCAAATCAGGCATGGACTGCCAGCGCTGCCGGGGCTCGCCCAGAAAGGTTTCCCGCAGTGCTTTGAGAAACGTACCGGCAATAATGGCAATACCCAAAATCACAACCACCGCGGCAGGCGAAGCGCTTAAAGTGGCAAGAAATATCTGAAACTCGGCCGGAAAGTGCGCCAGCCCGGGCAAGCCCAGCGATGCAAAGGCCGCCAACACAAAGGTCCAGCCGAGCATTGGGACCGTCTTGAGCAACCCACCCAATTCGCCCATTTCACGGGTGTGGGCACGGTCCTGGATCATGCCCACCAGCAAGAACAAGGCACCGGTAACCAGCCCATGGCTGAACATCTGCAATACCGCACCATCCAAAGCAACAGTTCGCACCGAGGGATCCAGAGTTATTGCCGCCACGGCCACACCGACAATGACATACCCCATGTGGTTAACCGACGTATAGGCGACCAAGCGTTTCAGATCACTCTGGGCCAGAGCGGCAAAAGCCCCGTAGAGCGCGCTGACAACACCGAGAACAAGAACAACAACGCCCGCTTCACGGAACGCATCGGGGGTCATTTGCAGAGCAAATCGAACCAGCCCGTAAGTGCCGAATTTCAGCATGACGCCGGCGAGGATGACGCTGCCGACGGTCGGCGCCTGCACGTGTGCGGCAGGCAACCAGGTATGCAGTGGCACCGCGGGGATCTTTACCGCAAAGGTGATCAGCATAGCGATCAATGCCCACATGGCCGCCGCGCCCTCCAGGGGGGGATTCTCAATCCAGGCTCGCATGTCGAAGGTCGGTTCGGGGCTGCCCAGATAAAGCCCGAGGATAGCAAGCAGAAGCGGCAGACTTCCCAGCAAGGTGTATATAAAAAACATCAACGCTGCCCGTTGCCTGTCTTCGTGGCCCCACCCGGCGATCATGAAATACATGGAGACAAGGGAAACCTCGAAGAAGACGTAGAACAGGATACCGTCGAGGGCTGTAAAGGTACCGATAGACGCAGTTTCCAGAAGAAGTACCAGAGCAATATAGGCGCGCGGACGTTCACGAAGCGACGACGCATAGATCACAGCAACCAGGAAAAGAACGGCGCTCAACAGCACCAAAGGCAGACTGATCCCATCAACTCCCACCCGGTAGGCGGCACCGATGGCCGGTATCCATTGCAGCTCTTCGACCTGGGAAAAGCCTGCACCGCTCGCACCCTGAAACCACATGGACAGAGCACCGATCAGTGTAAGGGCGGCGGTAATAATCGCTATGACGTGTACCGTACGCGTTGCGGGCTTCGGAAGACACAGAATCAGCACCGCGCCGACCAGCGGCAAAAACAGGGTGAGCGAGACAAGTGGTAACATGAATATGGGTTTCCTCTAAAAGCTCGTCGATGAAGCAAAAAGCAGAACAGCCAATGTGACGGCGATTGCGACCGCACTGATCGCCAGGCTGTGGTGGATGAGGCCGCTTTGGAGGTTTCGGGCTCGTGCACCCAGTGCACGCACAGCCGCCACCAGGGCGAAAATCAGGCCGTCGATACGGCGTTCATCTCCAAACCGCACGTAGGTCGCGACCCTCAGGCTCACTCTGCCCACGCAAAGCACAATCTTGAACAAGCCCCGCTCCGTTCGCTCGCCCGCAGAGGCAAGGAAGAGACCGGCGCGCCCAAGAGAAAGCACAGCTTCATACAGACGCCCTTCCAAACGCTCACATCCTCGGGCTACAGCCATTGCTGGCCTACCGACCCAGACCGTAAGCCCACCGCCAACGGAAAGTCCGCGTCGCGCCCACGGATAGACCGGACCTAGCAGGCGGGGAGCCGGCACGAGCCAGCCCAGGCCGAGGCCACACGCGGCAGCAAGAAGCCCGAGGAGCACGGCCAATGTGCCTGCGGTGACGGCGGGCAGATCAAGAACGGCCTCGATGGGGCCGAAGGCCAGGCCGAGAATCGTGGCAGGGACCGCCAACCCCCAAATGCCCACGCGCATCCAGGCACTACCGGCAACCGGTCGGGTTTCGCCGGAGCCTCGCCACAGCAGGCACAAGGCCCGGGCCATATAGCCGCCGGTCAGCAGGGTACCGGCCAGCGCCAGGGGGCCGAGCCAGGCGGCACCCTGCGCAGACAGGGCGGCGGCGATTACCGCATCCTTGGAGAAGAACCCACTCAGTGGCGGGATACCGGCCAGTGCCAGCGCTGCCAGCGCAAAGCCGGCAAAAGTCCAGGGTCTGTCACGACCAACCCCCTCCAACTGATCGAACCCGGTACCCCCGCGAGCATGCTGGAAGTCGCCGGCGGCAAGAAACAGGGTGCTCTTGATGGCTGCATGGGCGAGCAAATGCATGAGAGCCGCCAGCGGAACGCCGGCTCCAACCGCAACCAGCATCAAGCCATATTGACTGGCAGTGGAAGCCGCGAGCAGGCGTTTGAGATCACGCTCGGCAAGTGCAATAACCCCGGCTGCCACCGTGGTAACGCCGCCGACAAGTCCGACGACGAGCAACACCTCGGGTGTCAGCAGCGGGGCCGAACGGATCAGCAGGATGGCACCCGCCGCCACCAGCGTGGCCGAGTGCAGCAGCGCCGAGACCGGTGTCGGCCCCGCCATGGCACGCATAAGCCAGTCCTGCAAGGGGACCTGGGCCGACTTACCCATGGCGGCCAGTAGCAACAAAAGCCCCGCGGCGGTCGAGGCACTGCCGCCGGCCTCCAGGGAGGCGGCAATCTCGCCGGTACCGGCCGACCCAATCAGCATAAATACCGCCACGTACAAACCCAGATCGGCGCTACGAGTGTAGAGGAAAGCGCGACCGGCGGCATCCGCGGCCTCGGGTCGCTGGAACCAGAAGCCAATCAGCAGGTAACTGCACAAACCGATCAATTCCCAGGCCGCCAGCAACAGAACCCAGTCGCCGGACAGCACCAGCGCCTGCATGGCAGCCAGGAACAGGGACATTACGGCGTAGAAGCGGCACAGGCCGGACTCCCGCTTCATATAACCAACTGCATAAATCAGCACGAACGTGCCTACGGTGGCCACCGCCACCGTCAACAGCGCTTCCAGAGGTCCGGCAACCATTCGAAGCGGCATGTCTGGCAGCCCCGGCAGAAGCAGGGTTTCGGCCTGCCCGCCGGCGACCCGGGTCAGTAACCATAGACTGCCGCCCAGACTCAACGTCGCCCCGCCGAGAACCAGCGCCGTGGAGCCCCGGCGCAGGACCAGCAACGCCATGGCCGCGATCAGCGGTGGCATTATCGGTAGAAGCACTGCACTCATCCTTTCAGGTCCCCGGCTTCTTCCATTTCAACCGAGCCCTTGGCCCGGAAACGCGCAATCGCGACACCGAAGCCAACCGCCATTTCGACCGCCATGACGGTCATCACCACCAGCACGAACATCTGGCCGGAGTAGCTTTCGGGGTGCAGAAAACGCCAGAAGGCGACCAGGTTCACCAACGCGCCCGCAAGAATCAGCTCCACCCCCATCATGATCATAACCAGATTGGTCTGGGACAACGCGCCATAAACACCAATACCGAACAGGATTGCACCGGTTACAAGCGCCACGATCAGGACGAGAGTCATTCCGTATCCTCCTTGTCAGCAATATTGGCCGTCGTTTGCACCGGTATCGCCACCGCCGTGGCCGCAATCATCGCGGTCAGGATAGTGATACCGGCGGTTTCGAAGATCAGCATGGAACGACCCAGCAATTCCATGCCCAGCGCCCGTGTCTGCATCGCCGCATCCGGCGCCTCGGCCGTTACAGGTCCCCAATCGGCCCAAAACGCGACCACTATCGCAACACCGGCAGCGACCACGCCAGCGCCAATTGAAAAGCGCTTCTGGTGGGTCATATCCATGCCCCCCATCCCGCCCGGGTCCATCATGAACATCACCATGAAAATGGCCATGATGCTCATCTCCGTCGCCATCATCATGATCTGCAGCACGCCCAGGAATTCGGTCTGCATCGCCAGGAACATGCAGCCGACGGCAGTCTGAGAAAACAACAGCGCCAGCGCGGAACGCACCATGGACGATGTGCGAAACACCACCACGCCGAAGCCGATGGCGGCCAGCCCGAAAACGGCAACAAAAAAAGCCTGAGCGTACATTATGGAACCACCAGAACCAGTAAACCCACAACAATGATATTGAGCAGTGCCAGGGGAATCCCCAAGGTCCAGCACCACCGCATCAGATCCGCCTCGCGAATGCGCGGCAGATAGCGACCGGCCAGGAGCATCGACACGGCCACGGCCAGGGTCTTGATCAGGCTCCAGGCCCAGGGAGGCAGCAGCGGCCCATGCCAGCCGCCGAGGTAGAACACCGTGGTCGCGGAAGCCAGCGTGATCACCAGCGTCAGCCTGGCCAGGCGCAACACCCCCAGGCGCACGCCGGTGTATTCCGCGTCCACACCCCCGCCCAGTTCCCCGGGTGCGGTTGGCAGATCAAAAGGCGCACGAAACGCCAGCGCCATGGCGGCAATGAAAAACAGCACGAAACCAAGCGGCTGATAGACAATGTTCCACAAGCCGTCTTGGGAGCCAACGATCACCGTGGTCACCAGGGATTCGGCGCGCATCGCCACCGCAGTGATGGGCATGACAATAAGCATGGCGTAGGCGATGAGCTGGCCAAGGAATCGCCAGCCGCCGATCATGGCGTAGGCGCCATTCGGGCCCCAGCCGGCCATGATCAGCGCCACCAGCACATAGGCAAGCGCCGCGTTGATGAACAGCGCACCGGTAGCCAGATCCGCGATCACCAGGGTCGGCGCCAGAGGCAGAACCGCCGCGCCAAGCACCGCGACGATCAGCAGTAGCACCGGCGCCGTCTCGAAAAAGACCCGGTCCGGCGTGCGCGGTACAATGGATTCACGACCGAGGTGCGCCAGGCCGCTGAGTAGGGGCGCGGCCGGACGCAGGCGGCCCGTTGTCGTCCAGCCCTCGACCACGGCGAGCAGCCAGACGCTACCAAGCAACGCAAGCAACACGATGACGAAGTTCACGAGATCACCTCCCAGGGCGAAAGGTCAAGTGATCCGACCGCCACCAGTGCGTCGCCCAGTTCCCGGCCCTCGACAAGCTTTGCGACCAGGCCGATATGGTGACTGCAGGCGGTGTCCAACCTGTAGGATTTCACCTGGCCGTGTTCCAGAATCAGGCTCAGTTGAGCCTCGCCGCGCGGGGTTTCCACGGTGGCCTCACCGGTGCCTGATCCACGCCCGATGTTTCGCAAAACAGGTAGCCCCGGCTCCCCGGTTGCCTTGATGTAGTCGAGGCTCGTGATGATTTCGTCCAGGCGCTGCCACAGGCGCGCCCAGGCATCTCCGGCGTCGTCAGCAGCGCGCGCCACGGGGCCACTCAGGCCCGCAGTGCCCGATGGCAGTACGCCGATCCCCTTCAATCGCGATTTGAGCAAAGGCGTTCGCCCAAGACGAGCCGCCAATGCCTGCAGAGCGGGCGTCAGTTCCACAAGCCGTTTTCCACTGGCGCGGCGGATCTCCAGTTGCAGGGTTGCGGCACGATCCGTCAACCAGGCGAAGCCGAGCTGGCGCCCCGTTTGCGCCAGCCAACCCAGGTGACTGGCGATGCGCTCACATTCAAGCGCCACAGCCCGGGCCTGATCGGTTGCCGAATCGTTCTCCAGACCAGCCGCCCGCTCGATTGCCAGGCAGGCCAGCAGTCGGTAGCTCACGCTGGCCAGTGGCATGGCCGACGCCAGGCGCTCGATAAAGGTCTCGGCGTCGATCTCCTTGCCTTCTTCACTCTCATTGATCATGCCCACCAAGGATGTGGCCTGTCCTTCTGTTACGCCGTCACCGTCAAGAGTCAGCGTCAACTTGAGCCCACCAGGCAGACCGGGGAAAACCGGACCGAACGGCACCTCCATCCAGTCCATCGCCAACCCGTCGGCGCTACGAGGCAGGTCCTTGGTCACTTCAATCATGGACATGAATCCCGAGGCGCCGTGGTCATGCCCACCATGATCATGACCACTATGACCGTGACCTACATGATCATGGCCACCATGTTCGTGGCTATCATGACCGTGCTCACTGTGATCATGCCCCGAATTTTTCTCCTCCGCGTCGCCGTCGGACTCATCGTGCTGGTGCTTGTGTCCGTGATCATGATGGTTTTCGTGCGAGTGCTGATGACCCTCGTGCTGCTCATGATCGTGCTCATGCGAATCATGATGGTCATGGCAGTGACCATGATCGTGTTCGTGTTCATGGTGTTCGTGCTGCTGCGCATGATCATGATGCTGGTGTTCGTGCTCATGATGCTGGTGTTCGTGCTCATGATGCTGGTGTTCGTGCTCATGGTGCCGGTGCTCGCGATGATCGTGCCCATGGTCATGCTCGGGGGCCGGCTCCCCTGCCTCCCGGGCGACCAGGTCCATGCCACACTTGGGGCAACTACCCGGCTCGTTCTGGACAACTTCCGGGTGCATGGGGCAGACATACTCGATTCTGGCGTGCAGAACAGGGGCGTCGAAATCCTCGGGGGAGTCTGAGAATGCGCCCTTGGCCAGCGCGCGCTTCAACCAGTCAACCGCGTCGATCAGGCCGGCTTGCGAAACACCCGCGGAAAAATCAGCGTCCGGTAGCGTTGACGGCGTCTGTCCGCCCAAATTGACAATGGCTCGCGGCCTCGGCATCTGCGCATAGAGCACCGCCACGGCCTCGTTCATTTTCTCTGAAAGCTCGCCGATAATCAGGAGCACGCTCGCATCGCGAGGTGTCGCGGTGATGCGCATACCTGCCGCTGTCACATCCAGGCCATGGGACAGTGCCACTTCAGGCCCCGGGACGATCAGGCAGCTCAGGTTGCCCGCGAGGGCCCGGGAAACCCACTTCTGAAGTACCGTGAACCGCTCCTGCCGCTGGCGCGCGCCCGTAATGCTCATTGTCGGGTCAGAAGTCATTGCCGCCTCAATGCCCCCTGACTCCAGCCGTAGAGCAAACCAAGAAAGAGAATGGCAAGGAACACCCCCATGTCATACAAAGCAACCAGCCCTACTTCCCTGTATACAACTGCCCAGGGGTACATAAATGCCATTTCCATGTCGAAAGCCAGAAAGAGCAGCGCGTAGCCGTAGTACCGTGCGTGATAGCGGCCCCAGACCGGGTCCCGTGACAACACTCCGGAACTCGCTGGCACGTCCTTGCCCGGCTCCCGACGCGTCGGGCCCATGGCACGGGCAATCCCAAACAGGGCCAAAACCGTAGCTGCGATGCCAAGCACCAAGGCAAGCAGCAGACCGTACTGCTCCAAAATACTCATCATCCAATCCTCAAGTCGCGCAACGGAGTCTGCACTCCGATAGCGTTCTCCAGAGACAAGATCAATATGCCCTTAACTCGCTTCTTGGTTCCGCATGGGCGAACCGTACTTCCCGAGCAAACAGAGGCTAAAAACTCACCCGCAGATATCCTTACTCCAGTCCATGATGCTTCCCTTCATATACCTTGACGTTCCTTATCTTGCCTCCCTCATTGAGCAATTCGAAATCATTTCCAGACAAAGGCTTTATCTTGTTACAGGAATAGTCGCGACCATAGACAGATGTGCAAAATTTACCGTCTTTGACCTCCCATCTTCCGATATAGTGGGTAAGGTTTCCCTGCTGTTCGCGATATTTGGTCATTCCATAGATCGAACCATCAGGATCATAGTACTCATGAAAAGTTCGAGTGCGAAAATTGTCCTGAGCATCTCGGAATTCCATTTGCACCGTGTTTCCGACGACAACATCTGCGACACCTTCGCCAGAAAGAACTTCTTCAGCGTGCAAAAATGGCGCTTGCAAAAAAGTCAAAAATACGAACAGTTTAAAATTTATTGCTTTCATCTGGTTATCTCCCAGTTTCTTTCAATTATTGTGATCACACGAACAACAGCCTTAAGTCGTATCGTAGGATTGTGAAGAAAGCTCAATGTATCAATTGCATTACAACAGTCCACTTATTTTCCACTCCGCTCAACTGGCCAGTCACTAAAAGCGATGAAGTAGAGCAAAACCAGATTGACGATGGGGATAAGTATCAAGACCCCCATCCACCCCGGATATCCCGTGCGCTGGCAGATACGCCAGGCCGGTATCACTACCACAATGCCAATCACCAGCATCCAGAGCCAGTGACCTGCCCACATTGTGTTGCCAAACATATCACCTTCCATCACGGTGCTGTCCTCCCGGTTGACTACTGATTAGTGGTGATCATGGGCATGAGATTCATCATGTCCCGAATGTCCGGTTTCCTGGAACCTTTTCAGAAAAAACTGCTCTGCTGCCGCAATAACAACCATCGTGCCAACCGCAACGCCAATCACAAACGGGTCAGAGTTCAGTTTGACCCAAACAAACCCTCCGAGTACGAGCAAATCCAGGAGGATGGCAACCGCTGGCACCCACGCCTTTGCCTTCACATCGTGGCGCAAATAACGAAGGACTCCCCAGTGAATGGCAATATCCATTACCAAATAGAATACGATACCTAATGCTGCAATCCGGGAGAGATCAAAGAAAGCCGTCAGAACCAGCCCCAGGACCACGGTGTACACCAACGTGTGCTTTTGGATACTGCCCGGCATACCGAAATGACGATGGGGAACCAGTTTCATTTCGGTTAACATCGCAAGCATACGTGAGACCGCAAAAATACTGGCTAGAATACCGCCGGCGGTGGCCATCATGGCAATGGCAACGGTGAACCAGACCGCGTACTCTCCCAGAGCCGGGCGCGCGGCGGCAGCAAGCGAGTAATCCTGCGTTTCGATGATTTCAGCCAGCGACAGGTTACTGGCCACAGCAAAACCAACCAAAGTATAAATCACCACGCAGGCCGCGATGGAAATAATGATGGCCCGCCCTACATTCCGCTTGGGATCTATGACTTCAGAGCCGCTGTTAGTGATCGTAGTAAAGCCCTTGAAGGCCAGTATTCCAAGTGCCGTCGCACCCAGGAAATTACCCGTTGCTCCGGCTTCGCCCGTGCTTGAAAAGTCGACCAACAGACTGTCGGCAACCCATACACCCACGACCCCGAAAATCAGTATGCCTCCGATCTTCAGGATGCCTATGAAGGAGGCCACCCCCTGAATCATTCGGTTACCGAGCAGGTTGATCAGAAACGCTGCCAGGATCAGGGACACGCCGAGAATGGGCACCATGCGACCGCTTTCATCGCCACCGAACAGCTGCATGGTGTACGAGCCGAACGTGCGCGCGAGGAAGCTCTGGGCGATCACCATCGAGAAATACATCAGCAGGGCGTTAAACGCCGTCGGCAGACGGTTTCCGTAAGCCTTGTGAAGGTACATGCCAATGCCCCCGGCTGAGGGGTAGGCATCAGAAATCTTGATATAGGAATAAGAGCTGAAGCTGACGATCACCGCAGCCGCCAGAAACGCCAATGGGAAAAGAACACCGGTCATCTGCGCCATCTGCCCGGTAAGTGCAAAGATACCGGCGCCGATCATGACGCCGGTACCGAGCATAACGGTTCCCGCGAGTGTGAGACTGCCTTCCTTATAGCGAGTGGTTCTATCTTGCTCCCTGCTCATTTAACCTCCGGTTATTTTCGTTTCATGGGCGGGATCTTTGAACAGCAAAACGGATCAAGTTTGGCATTGGCACGTACGTTATCATCTGTAAACCGGTACCACGCCAGTTTCCGTTTAGTCCACCACCCCCCCTTCAACCGACCGCCATGTGCTTCAATCGCCTCCAGCAACTCATCGGTGGACCAATGGGTTCCATCGAAGGTGACTTGCAGTTGGTTATTTGCCTTGCGTTCGGCAAAATCTACACAGGGATGATGGTTGAGTTCGTGAATAAAATCAAACCATTCGCCCTCTTCAATACCTTCAACGGCAAGTTTTCGGCGCAGCAGAAACTGCTCTTGGTTCGATGCTTTGTGTGCTTTAGTCATGGGAGAAACCTCTTAGCCTTATCATCTCCCCTCTATGACAACATGCGGACCTGAACTGCGACTGAAAATCAGTGAGGGCTTTCGATGAAATTGATGTACATCAAAAAGAGAGCCAGGACAAAACCTGGCTCGTTATCCCAATCAGAACGCGATGCGGGCACCGATGACTGCGAACCAGTCTTCTGTGCCACCGCCTTCGGCTTTAGCGAGATCTGCGGTATCACCGTACTTGCGCTCATGCACCACGCCCACGTAAGGCGAGAATGCGCGATCGATCAGGTCATAGCGTAACCGGAGCCCAGTTTCGGTGGAAACCAAGCCTTTACCCACGCCAATTTCCTCGTCCTCGCTGAATGCTACCGTTGCATCCAGCGTCGCAGACAGGATCCAGTAGTTAGTGAACAGCAGCTCGTATTCCGCGTCGATTTCGGCAGACGAATCACCATCCTTGCTAACATACAGGTTGGCATCGACCTCAAACCATTGTGGGGCAAGCCCAGCGACACCCAGCACGGCATAAGTGCGATCCGGCCCTTCAGGGGTGTCGAAGCGAACACCCGCTTTGGCGTCGAAGAACTTGGAGATGGGGATCTGGCCGACCAACTGGTTTTCCAGTGTTTCGTAGGCCTGTTCCTCTATCTCGTATTCCCCGGTTGTGAGCAGCCGGACTTTGAACTCGTCGGTGCCATAGAAGGCATCCGCATTCCAGACGCCCAGTTCCTCATCATCATCGCTGTATCGGTACTCAAACTCCTCAAATTGAACACCCCAGGCTGTGAGCGGTTGTTTACGAGCGGTGGTATCGGAAATCATTTCCTAAGCTATCACCGTCGTTGAGAAACCAATAGAGGCAAGGAAACTGACTGCGGCAAGTGATCGAATACAGCTCATGCCTCACCTCCATCTTCAGCAACAACGCCTGTCTTGGCCTGCGTGGACTCAGGGCCACCCTCAACAATCACCTTGCGGAACATCCCGGCAGCCGCATGGTAAGAAAGATGGCAATGGAACGCCCATTGGCCTGGCTCGTCAACCTCGGTTTCCATGTACACCGTAGTGCCCGGGTTCACGCTAACGGTGTGTTTGATCGGGTTCCACTGACCTGCGCCAACATCAAGGATGGACCACATACCGTGCAGGTGCATGGGATGAGTCATCATGGTTTCGTTCACAAACTTGAAACGGACCCGTTCACCATATTTGAGACGAATGGGATCCGCGTCTTCGTATTTAACACCGTTGATACTCCACGTGTAGCGCTCCATATTGCCGGTCAAACGAAGCTCGATCTCCCGAGTCGGTTCGCGGTCTTCGTACAACGGGTCCTGAGCCTTCAGATCAGCATAGGACAGGAACTTGCCACCATTGGCCGCCGTCGGCACAAGGCCACTGCCCTTGGCATAGAAGGGATCGCTGGGACCGCCTTTTCCCATCGCCATGGAACCATGGTCCATGCCGGACATGTCAGAGTGATCCATTCCTTTCATGTTGGAGTGATCCATTCCTTTCATATTCGAATGGTCCATGCTGCCCATGTTTGAGTGGTCCATTCCGGACACACCTTCTGAGCTGCCCATATCCATGTTTCCATGATCCATGCCTGCCATGCTGCCATGGTCCATACCGGGCATACCGCCCATATCCGCCATGGTCAGTCGGGCAGCTTCACGCAGTTGCGGCACGGCCGCTTCCATACCCTCTTCGGGGGCCAGTGTTGCCCTCGCATAACCGGAACGCCCCATGGATTCGGCGAAGATTGTGTAAGCCTGCTCGTCCTTCGGGCGTACTATCACGTCGTAGGTTTCCGCCACACCGATCCGGAATTCATCGACACTGACCGGCTGAACGTTGTTGCCATCGGCCTGAACGACTGTCATATCCAGACCGGGAATCCGGATATCAAAATAGGTCATCGCCGAGGAGTTGATGAAGCGCAGCCGGATGCGTTCGCCGGGCTCAAAGATTCCGGTCCAGTTTTGGTCCGGTCCTTTACCGTTGATCAGGCCCGTAAAGCCCTGCAGATCCTCAACGTCCGCTTTCATCATGCGCATATCGCCCCATGCCATCCGATCTCGGACAGTATTCATCAGACCGTTTCGGACACGTCCGAGAAAAACTCGCCCACGGTTTGCTGCTCACGGTTGTAATAGTCCGGCATCATTTTCAGGTTGCGCATGATGCGGTCACCGGAATGTGGGTGTTTATCGGTCAGCTGCACTACGTATTCACGATCGTAGCGGAACGGTTCACGGCCTTCGGGCTCAATGACAATGGCGCCATAGGCTCCGTCTGGTTCCTGAAAACCAGAGTGGCTGTGGAACCAGTAAGTGCCTGCCTGCTGGATAGGAAATTCATAGGTGAATGTTTCACCCGGCTTGATACCTGGAAAACTGATACCGGGTACACCATCCTGGTCGAAGGGAAGAATCAGGCCGTGCCAGTGGATCGAGGTCATCTCGTCCAGGTTGTTGGTCACGTTGATTTTGACGTTTTCACCTTCCTTGAAGCGCATCACCGGTCCAGGAGATGCGCCGTTGTAGCCTATACCTTCTTTCACAAAATCGCCGGTATCAATTTTAACCCGGTCAACCGTAAGGTCGTACTCACCGGCCATAACCATGGCCGGCATCAGCAGGGTCAAAAGCCCTGTCAAAAGGCGTATCTTCATCTGTTTTATTCCCAACTGCACTTCATTGGAGTTAGGCTGGAAAGCCTTCACCAGCCCTTGCAATCGTGCGGCGCTCAGCACACTGTATTATTCGAAATTTACGTCACCGTACATTCCTGACTGGTAATGGCCCGGCACGTTACAGGCAAATTCGATATTGCCTTTATCAGAGAACTTCCAGACAACTTCCTTGCTCTGCCCGGGTTCCAGTAAGACGCTGTTGGGATCGTCGTGTTTCATGGAATGACCATTGCCCATATCCATGTTCATCATGTCGTGGTTCAGCTTGCCGCCCTGAATCACGCCATGCTCAACCATCATCATCATTTCTTTTTGATGGCTCTCGTGCATGGCGGGGGTGCCAATGTTGAACTCATGGACAAGACTGCCCTTATTCTCCACCACAAATCTCACGGTTTCACCAGGCTTCACAGTTATTTCTTCCGGCTCATAGTAGTTGTCGTACATTTCAACCGTGATCGTGCGGGCAGCTTCGGACGCTTTAGCAGGTTCTCCGCTGCTAGCCCCGTGCCCGCCACCGTGGGCTCCTGCTGCAAAAGCACCCGCTGACATTGAAAAGGCCACACCCGCTACCAACAACTTTGATACATTCATACCATCTTCTCCTGTGAAATCGTTCAGCAACAATTAATTGTATTTTCAGGACACTTGATCAATGTCCAGAATCGTTACATAAGATCGCTTACCAACCTGAATTCTTACTGAAAATTCAAAAAAATTTATTTAGGCTGAATTCAGGACTACTAAAGACATTACGTTGAATTCACAGTCGCCGCTCAGCAAAAAGGAAAAAAAATGCGTTTACTACTGGTTGAAGACGATCAGATGCTCTCAAACAGCCTTTTGCATCAACTTGAAAAATCGGGGTTCAGCGTGGACCCTGCGTATACGGCAAAAGAAGCAATAACTCTGGGTGAACAGGAAGATTATCGGGTCAGCATCTTGGATCTGGGGCTGCCCGACGGCAACGGTTTAGATGTTTTAAAAAAGTGGCGCGCAAAGAACATTGCCTTTCCCGTACTAATCCTGACAGCGCGAGATGACTGGCATGATAAAGTGGCTGGACTAAAGGCAGGGGCAGACGACTACCTCGCAAAACCTTTCCAGACCGAAGAGTTAATTGCACGGCTGAATGCTATTGTTCGCAGGAGCGAAGGGAGAACACATTCATTGGTTAAGGCAGGCCGCTTTGTGCTGGATGAAAATCGTCAATGCTTGTCGGTGGACGATGGAACTGAACATCCACTTACCGGCACAGAGTTTCGTCTTCTGCGCTGCCTGATGAGTAAGCCGGGCCATGTCTTTTCAAAAGACCAACTGCTAGAGCAGCTTTACAGTCTCGAAGATAGCCCAAGCGCGAACGTTATCGAGGCATATATTCGGAGGCTGCGAAGACTGGTGGGAAATTCCACAATCTCAACCCGACGTGGCCAAGGCTATATGTTCAATGACAACGTTTAAGAAACCTGCCTCTGTAAAAGGCACCCTGCTTGTAATACTGCTGCCCGCAGGTGTTGCCTTGATGGCAATAGCCTGGTTTGCACATGGTGCTCTGCTCGAAAGAATGTCCCGTGAATTTGTCACGGACAGGCTGAAAGAGGAGGTTTCGTTTTTAGAGCATCAGATTCGGGACAGTGACGGAGCCTTC
This sequence comes from Marinobacter sp. ST-43, assembly GCF_030541085.1. Lineage (NCBI taxonomy): Bacteria > Pseudomonadati > Pseudomonadota > Gammaproteobacteria > Pseudomonadales > Marinobacteraceae > Marinobacter > Marinobacter sp. ST-43. Next base: position 3,526 of record NZ_JASSVO010000023.1, on the reverse strand, counting down.
GACGGACTCAAGACGGGCGATTACTTTCAGCGCGTATTCCACCATGCTTTTGTTCAACACTCCGATTCCAGGACCATCATTTCGCCAGAATCATGGAAACCGCTACTATCGCCGCTCATCAAATCGGAAAAAGAGGGCACGATTCGGGTCGAAAATTCTGAAATAGCAGGGGCCCCAACGGACATATTGGCATATCGGAGTTCCTTCATCGCAAACGAAAAACCGTTTGTTGTTATCGTTGCAGAAGACCTCGGCGCATTGAAGAATAGCCAGGCAGAGCTACATGCATGGACGGCAATCGCATCTCTTTTACTTATCTCGCTATTGGTTTGTGCAATCTGGCTCGGCGTCAATTTGTCCATGCATTCTGTCACACGACTCAAGGCGTCACTGAAAAGACTCCAGGATGGGAGCGTCTCGCGTATAGATATGACTGTCCCCGAGGAGTTCCACCCTCTCGTCGAACAGTTGAACCAGCTGCTTGACTCACTTGATCAACGATTGGAGCGCTCGAGGAATGCGCTGGCAAACCTATCCCACAGCGTTAAAACTCCGATTGCGTCTGTCCAACAAATTCTCAGCGACACTTCTACGCCGCTAGATAGCGAGTTAAGGCAGCAAATAGCTGCGCGTCTCGGGGATATTGACAAACAACTTGAAGCTGAAATGCGCCGCAGCCGGTTTGCTGGGCCGCAGGTAGGAAAAAGCTGCTATCCAGTAGAAAAAGCACGGGACCTTCTGTGGATGATGGGAAGACTATACCCGGCAAAATCATTTGAGTTATCAAGTTCTCTCCCAGAGAATAGCCGTTGGCCAATTGTAGAATACGACCTATCTGAAATACTGGGGATCGTGCTGGACAATGCGGGGAAGTGGTCACATAGAGAGGTGGAGCTAATATTGGAACAACGCGGCCCCTCAAAACGAATTGTCGTGACAGACGATGGTCCCGGCGTTGAGGAAGCTGAATTGAGCAAGCTTGGTCAACGAGGATTAAGGCTGGACGAACAGACTCCGGGCCACGGGCTCGGCCTTGCAATCGTTCAAGACATTGTTAGCCGGTATGGTGGGAAGATCGTCTTTTCAAATCGCCCACGGGGTGGATTAAAGGTCACGATTGAATTTTGAATTCACGAAAGTTAACGAGTGGGTTATCGCGCCTGAAAAACTCTGACAACTCTACCCTTAGCAAGAACCAACGCAGTCAAACAAGTACGATTTGCCACACAACCGCACTGGCCTGACGGTGGCAACCATTCAGCGGGACCACATGCTCGATGTCGATCTCACTGCTGTTCTGGATGACTTTGCCTGTGAACGGACTGATTCAGCGGCCCGAAACCACTCTGCAACGACGTTCATCTGCAAGCCGGACCTTGGTCGTGGATTGTGCAATCAATGCCTCAGTACGGCTGTCTTGACAATCTCCATCGGCGTCTTCCCAACCTTGCCCGAACGCAGACCGTTCGTAGCTTTGTAACTTGCCTTTCTGCTCTTGGACCTGTTGAACCGAGGCCAAAGAGACACCATCCGGAAGTTTACCGCCTGAATCCAGGCAGGCATCAACAGAGTCGTAGGGTTGATATTTCTTGATTCGCTCATACCAACTTCCTTGCGGTGGATGGCAAAGGCCGCTGCTCGACTTTTTATATTGGAAGCGTGAGCCGGAGCACTGATAAGACCTGCTACCACAAAAACGAAGAGGGGGAGGATTCTTAAAGCGCAAACCATGATGTGTAAAGGCTCTCTCAAGTGTAAACTTACGGAAGGCTGCACACGTATGGTCCCTCGCAGCCTTACACTCCATGGACGATGCTTCACTCCTAGGAAGCGACAACGATTGACCGAAGGTCGGTGTTTCCAGTTTGCAGCCCAAAGAGGCTGAGAAGTTTATTGACCATTTTCGATTGCAGCAAGCTGACGTAGGCCTCAGAGTAGAGCAGGCGACGCCTGCTTGGCTGCGTACTATCTTTAACGTGATTTGGACGGGAAAGATCGACTATCCATGGCTATTAGCTTTTATGAAAAAGGGGAGCTGACCTCTGGCTTCCACGGTTGGCGAGTTGTTGCCACCATCCGAGGCAAACGCTATCAGAAGTATTTCTCTCTTAAGAGGCCGAACAACAGAATTACTCAAGAACTCTGGTACCAGTATCAAGAGACCAGGGCCAAGTACTATGAGGCCCGTTACATGGCCCGCTCCGCAGCACTTCAATATCTGGATTTCATTGGAAAAGACCATCCCTCAACCCTCCCCTGTCGCGGTGTTGGCTTCCAGGGCATCACGCTTGGCATCGGAAGCGGGAAAAGTACTGCACAGGAAACCTGCTATTTCTCCGTAAACAAACGAGGAGCTGCTAACAAATTCTACATAGATGAGCGGGCATCTCTATCTCAGGCCTGGGAGCATGCCGTAAAACATTGGGGAGAAGTGTTCAATATCCGACCCAAAGACATAGCTAAAAAGCTCGAACAGGTTCCCAGTCCTGATCAGTTCAAATCGCTTCGAAAACAACTGAACAATCACGAGGGCTGCGACTATCAAGCCAGCGTCCTCCATCATGTTTACGCCGAACAACGTAGCCAGCTGGAAAAACATAAGGCTAAGGCAACCACCAGAGGAAAGCTCAACGAGGATGATCTTCTGGCAATGTACGCGAACCTAGAGCGCCAGGTGTCAGAGTTTCGGAATTAGATCTATTCAGTGTCTTGGCCGAAGGACCGGCCCAGCGCGTCCGGTTTAGACGAAAAAACCCTGACCATTGGCTGTCGTCCTTCCACGACGCCAACAATTCTGTCATATCCGATGAAAGCCCCTACCATGTAGACACCGGGGCCAAGCCGTTTGTAGGGCTCAAGAATCATCGTTCGCCAAGCTTCGATATCCAATAGAACCGACTTTAACTCTAGAACTAATCGTAGAATCCTGCGGTCCGCCACGCCGAGCCAATGAGAAAGCTCAATATTATCTTCTGTAACGATGCCGACGGTTTCCATTGACGCAAACGCTTGAAGGGTGGCGTAGTCATATTGTGTCGGCGACGAAACTCCGTCCTCAGCTCGCTAATCCCGTTCACGTGGATTTCCAACTAGTAAGGTCAGAAGGCAAATACCGTAACCTTTCCAAAGGCAATGCGGACAGTAACCGATGCTCATTGAGAGTGATGGAACACCTCTGACCCAAAACTGAATATTCGAACATTATTCTGATAATCCTGATTGACTAGGTCAAGATTGGGTCGATCAAAGGGTGCGAATTGTCACAAGCGGGGGTGGTGCCAAGTCTCTCCTTGGCGCGTCACACCACTGGGCAGGTGTCGCGTTTGCCTAGCATCCGTGCCGGCTGCATATTCCGGCCCATCGTGACCGCCCATTCCGTTTGAACGTGACCGCCTGTTCCGGTTGATCGTGACCGCTCACTCCGTTTTATCGTGACCGATTTCGGGCGTTTTTCCGGAATCACCGGTCACGTTCCTCCGGAATCACTGCCAACACGCTGGAATTCTTCAACTTTATCCGGCATACC
>NZ_JASSVO010000022.1:0-47575 GCF_030541085.1 Marinobacter sp. ST-43 | reverse complement strand
GATCAACGTGCTGGGCGTGAAGGGGATGCTGGCAAGGCTGGCTTGAGGCGCTTAGGCCTCTTTATTGCCTGTAAATATAGGCTGATTGAAAGCAAAAATGCCCCGGACGATGTCCGAGGCATTTTGCGGGCCTGCTCAGAAGCTATGTAAATCGTGTTTTTACACAGCCTCCAAAGGCTCCCGTTTTGAAACAAACTGAAAAGCTAAAACCTCAACTCCCCGAAAGCGACTGCTCCGAAGGATCCAGCTCCATCTGCTGAATGGCAATCACCGCCTGAGTCCGGTTACGAACCCCAAGCTTGCGGAACACCGCCGTGATGTGAGCTTTGATCGTCGCCTCCGAAACATCCAGATCGTAAGCGATCTGCTTGTTCAGAAGCCCCTCAGCCAGCATCCCCAACACCCGGAACTGCTGCGGTGTCAGCGACGCCAGACGCTCAGAGAAATCCGTGGTCTCAGCCTGCATCCGCTCAATCTTGTCGGCGACTCCCTCCGGCAGCCAGACATCCCCTTCCAGCACCGCCTGTATCGCCTCGGTAATGGTCGGCAAAGGTGCCGATTTGGGAATAAAGCCGGAAGCACCGTAATCAATCGAACGGCGCATCACCTGCAGATCCTCTGAACCGGACACAACCACCACCGGCAAACCCGGGTACTGGCCTCGCATGAACACCAGACCCGAAAAGCCATGGGCACCCGGCATGTTCAGATCCAGCAGGATCAGGTCCGCGTCCGGGTGCGACTCTACCGCCGCCTGCAGCGCCTTGATGCTGTCGACCTCCACCGTCTCGGCATCCGGCACCGCCTGATTGACCGCCTGTTTCAGTGCTGCCCGAAACAGCGGGTGATCATCAGCGACGATAATTGTTTGTGTCATTCAACAGATTCCTCACAAGTTAGTGCCAGCAGCGAGGCGTTACTTGAACGCCCGACTGCTGATCAGCTCATCCACTACGCCCGGATCAGCCAGAGTGGATGTATCTCCAAGCTGATCGTGCTCATTAGCGGCAATTTTACGCAAAATCCTGCGCATAATCTTGCCAGACCGGGTCTTGGGCAGTCCAGGTGCCCACTGAATCACATCCGGCGAGGCAATCGGACCGATTTCCTTGCGCACCCACTGTACCAGCTCTTTCTTGAGCTCGTCGCTGGGCTCCTCGCCCTGCACCAGGGTTACGTACACGTAGATGCCCTGCCCCTTGATGTCATGCGGGTAACCCACCACCGCAGCTTCAGCCACCTTGTCGTGGGCAACCAGCGCACTCTCAACTTCCGCAGTGCCCAGTCGATGGCCAGAGACGTTCAGAACGTCGTCCACCCGACCGGTAATCCAGTAGTAACCGTCCTCGTCCCGACGGGCACCGTCACCGGTGAAGTACATACCCTTGTAGGTGCTGAAGTAAGTCTGAACGAAACGCTCGTGATCACCGTAGATGGTGCGCATCTGGCCCGGCCAGCTGTCGAGGATCACCAGGTTGCCTTCGGTCTTGCCTTCCAGGATGTTGCCTTCGTTATCCACCAGTGCCGGCTGAACGCCGAAGAACGGCAGAGTCGCGGAACCCGGCTTCAGGTCCACCGCGCCAGGCAGCGGAGAAATCAGGATGCCGCCGGTCTCGGTCTGCCACCAGGTGTCTACGATCGGGCACTTGCTGTTACCGATAACGCGGTGATACCACTCCCAGGCTTCCGGGTTGATCGGCTCACCCACAGAGCCCAACAGTTTCAGGCTGCCGCGGGTGGTGCCGTCCATGCAGGACTCACCCTGCGCCATCAGTGCGCGGATAGCGGTCGGCGCAGTATACAGGATGTTGACCTTGTGCTTGTCGACCACCTGCCCCATACGGGAACTGTCCGGATAGTTGGGCACGCCCTCGAACAGCAGGGTGATGGCGCCGTTTGCCAGCGGGCCATAGAGAATGTAGCTGTGGCCGGTTACCCAACCGAAGTCAGCGGTACACCAGTAAACATCACCATCGTGATAGTCAAACACGTACTGGTGGGTCATGGAGGCATAGACCATGTAGCCACCGGTGGTGTGCAGAACGCCTTTTGGCGCACCGGTAGAGCCCGAGGTGTACAGCATGAACAGCGGGTCTTCCGCATTCATTGGCTCTGGCTGGCATTCGGCCAAGGCGCTCTTCATCAGGTCTTCGTAACGCAGGTCGCGCCCTTCGGTCCAGGGCACCTGATCGTTACCGGTGCGAGACACCACGATCACCTTGTCGACCTTGGCGTCGTCCTCATGCTTGAGGGCGGAATCCACGTTCTTCTTCAGCGGGATGGCACGGCCACCACGCAGACCTTCATCTGCGGTAATCACGAAACGGGATTTGCCGTTCACAATCCGTGCGGCCAGAGCTTCCGGAGAGAAGCCACCAAACACCACAGAGTGGATCGCACCAATACGTGCGCAGGCCAGCATGGCAACGGCAGTTTCAACAATCATGGGCATGTAGATGGTAACCACATCACCCTTCTTGACGCCCTGATCCTTGAGCACGTTGGCAAACTTGCAGGTCTCTTCGTAGAGCTCCCGGTAGGTGACATTCCGGGATACCGAGGGATCGTCCCCCTCAAAGATGATCGCGGTCTGATCGCCCCGCTGTTCCAGGTGACGGTCGAGGCAGTTGGCCGAGGCGTTCAGGACACCGTCCTCGAACCATTTGATGGATAAGTTATTGTAATCGTAGGTACTGTTCTTGACCTTGGTGAACGGCTTGATCCAGTCAATACGCTTGCCATGCTCGCCCCAGAAGGTATTCGGGTCCTCTACGGACTGGCGATATATTTCCTCATATTGCGATTTGCTGACCAGTGCGCGCTCGGCGACCTCCGGACTTACCGGATATACCTGCTTGTCAGTCATTGTGCTCCCCCTTGATCTGAGTCTGTTGTCATTGTCGGTTTTTAAATTCAGGGTGGTCGGGCGTTTTTCGCCCGCAAGACAGATGCCTGTAGTTCAACATGTGTGCCACCGCACAATGAATTAGACTAACGTCCTAAGATGCCCGGCAATTAGGGGCAACCTGCTCAGAAATGCAGCGATAAGGGCAGGGACGGGCCACTACCAGGTAACACTCTTAAGGATAGTTGGCCCGCAGGAAATGGCCAAAACAGAAGGAAGAATCCGGGGCAGAAACGCTTTCCTGCCCCGGAGAAGATTTTCAGGCTGCTTTTTTACGCTGGCGCGCGGTTTTCAGGCTGTACACCTTTCGTTCTTTCAGGGCATAGCGATTGAGCCCGGCCAGGTGAATCTTGCGCAGGTAGAGTTCCCAGTCAATGAGGCGGGCATCCACCGGGAACAGCCCTTTATCGACCTCACCCATCCGGTTCGCCAGCGCCATCAGCTCATCGTTGCGGAAGATATAATCCGGCGCGGTGTAGAAACCAAAAATGGTTGCCAGCGACTGGGTGGTATCCAGGTTCCTGAGCATTTTCAGGTCCCGGGAATTTCCCAGTAATTTGAGCACACGATCCGTCAGGGAGAGCGGTAAGCGAACACCACTGATCACCAAATCAAACAGCGCCCGGTTAACCGCCAGAAACGGCTTGCTGGGCTGCCGGTAGAACAGGTGATCGTAGGCAGCGTAATTGGCTTTTGATTCCGCCATGAGATGGTCGATGAACTCACCCAGGGAGATTGGATTGCCGCCCCCGCTGCAACATTGATAGATGCGTCGCCGACCGGGTTCTCCAAGAGCTTCCGCCAGGGAAAGGATGATGGAGTTGGCCACCAGGTCCACTGGAATCACATCGATGATACCGGAGCGTTTGCCCGGGAACAGGGTCACTTTTTCCCGTGCGTAAGCCAGGATGATGGCATCTGCCACCTTCACCCCCTCAATCCAGCCGGCCGCCGGCTCCTCCAGGGCACTTTCGATAATCGAAGGACGCAGAATGGTCAGGGTGCGCCCGTTTAACGCCTTCATCAGCAACTGTTCGCCCAGCCACTTGGTAAAGGTGTAGGTATCGCTCCAGCCATAGCGGTTGGCTTCCCGAATTCCCAGGTCCACCAGCTTCTTCTCCAGCACTTTGCCGGAATAACGGGCCTGAACGTCTTCAATTTTATCCTGAAGCAGGCGAACGAGCTCTTCTATCTCATAGAAGCCGTCCGGGGAACGCGGCACGGCCTCGCCTGCCGGCTTGATCACCGATTCGGTTACCTGCCCCGAGTTCATGCCATTGACATAGCAGGTGGAGACCTGCAGGACCGCAAGCTTCGGATTCAAATCCACCAGGCCGGCAATATTCCGAAGGCACAGGGTGTTGATGGCCAGCGCCTTGTCGAGCTCTTCACGGAAATTCACGCTTGCAGCGGAGTTGATCACCGCATCCAGTTCGGTGGCGAGATTGCGATAGTCTTCCTGCCCTATCCCGAAACCCGCTTCGGTCACCTCACCGGTCACGCAGTGAATGCGCTCTTCCAGAAAGGCGTCAAATGCCTCTGAATCGGCCTCGCGAAGACGGTCAAACACCGAGGACGTGGCAATTTCTTCCAGGAAACGGGAACGAGCATCCGGGTGCCGTTTATTGCCCCGGATCAGCAGGTAAATAGCGCCGATATCAGGCACCGCCCGAATCAGCTTTTCGAGGACCACCTTGCCCAGAAAGCCGGTGGTACCGGTGATCAGAACCCGCTTGCCGCGTAGCTGTCCGAGCACCTTTGATGATGAAGTGTCAGCGTGATGTACCTGCTGTATTGCCATGATAGAACTCCTTCTCTGAGATCACTAATGCCGATCTGACGCCGGCCAGTACTGTGCGGGCGGGGCACATCCCTTTCCCCGTCGTCACTGATTCCCTGTTGCAACCGCCTGTCAGAGTGCCTGCATATTGCGGGCCACGAGCCACGATATCGGTCAATTCTCACACAACGAACGTGACAGCACGGTGACAGACTGCAAAATTACGACACAAAAAACGCTAATAAAATGACAATTAAAAAGGCACATGGATCGCCCCGGAAACGGCTGCCTCAGGAGCCCGTTCGGTCTTTGCCCGCCAGCGCCCGCAGCAGGTCGTCCAGTGAGACATTGGCCGGTTTTTCCCGCAGGGCGCGTACCAGTTGCTCCTGCTCACCGAAACTGACCCGGTCATACAGAGGGCCCTCAAGGCTGTGATGAACCGCCTGAGAGGGGGGCTGGTCACTCGGCGGTGGCGCCAACTCATCTGACAAATGCCGCAAATGACGAGCAAGACTGGCGCGATCGCGAGTCGGCAGCTTATCCCAGTTCATGGCGGCGAGACTGGTCTGAATGATCTCCACCGTGTCGGCATCGGGACTGCGCCCCAACAGTGCAAACAGCCGGGTAAATGCTTCATATCTGAGCATGACATCATCGGGTACCGATATCATGGCCTTCTCTAATTGTGCGATCAGATCCAGACAATGCTGCCGGCTGCTTTTATCCGCCCCGCTGCTCTGACCATTACCTGCGTCCGCCTCAGTGGCGCGTTTGGCGGCCCGGTACCAATAAGCGGCGATCCCCGCCTTTCTTGGGGGCAGTCGGCCAACATGAACGTTCAGCATTTCTGCCAGAGAGTGGAACTGCCGACAGGAGGGATCCGAGGCCGGGAGGACTGTCACCGGCGTCTGATTAAGCACTGACTGACGCAGGGTTTCATCACGCCAGAGCGCGCCCAGATAATGCAGCGACCTTTGCAGGTGGCGCTGGCAGGCACCATTGAAGCGCTGAAACACTGAGCGCGCCTGACTGGCCCCCTGCGCCATATTAACGATCACTGCCGGGGTTCGGCGGTAGCCGCGGCGCTTGAGCACTTTCATCAGCGAGAAAGCATCAGTGAGCGAGGCTGGGTCCGGCGTAACAACCAGACAGGCCAGCTCGGCGGCGGCAATCATATGCAAACCCACGGCCTGTAACCCCGAAGCCGTATCGATGATGACCGTATCGTAGCGGTTCTCGAGCTCGTGCAGGGCCCGCAGAACAGCCAGGCCGCCCTGCTCCGACAGCTCCATGCAGTCCTGCACACCGGATGCACCTGGGATCAGATCCAGCCCGCCGTAAGTGGTCATGATAATATCCTGCATGACGCATCGCCCCGCCACCACATCGGCAAGCGTGCGCTGAGGGTAGGCACCTACCATAATGCTGACGTTGGCAAGGTCAGTATCGCCATCCAGCAGAAGCACCTTCTGGCCCTGCTCGGACAGAGCAATGGCCAGGTTCAGCGCCACCGTGGTCTTGCCAACACCGCCCTTTCCACCCGTAATGGCAATGGTTCGGGTCTGGCGCGATTTTTGCGCTGGGTTCTGGCTTTGTGTCTGCTTGGGGACTTCCATGAAAAACAGCCTGGACGCTTAAACTTGTCACTATAAGCGACATTTTAACCTGTAAAAAGGGTACACATATCACAGACCGGATGATAGATCGCTTAAAAAAGCACCAATAAGTATTTAATAGTGACAGATTATTGTCTAAGCTCAGGGACCAACAAGAAGAATGAACACCCTGTCATATTATTTCAATACAGAACAGGGAAGCTTGCGCACGGCCATCAGCGGACCGCGCAGGACTATAGGGGCGTGCCATGACTACAGCGACGGATATTGCGTCAGATCTACAGCTGCCGAGCCTTCCGGAGGTTATCCTGCGCGCTCTGGACGCCTGCCATTCCGGTCAAAGCTATCGCGAAATCAGCCGTATCGTTTCTGCCGACACCGCCCTCGTTACCCGGTTACTCGCCCTCACCAGCTCCGCGCTATACCAACGGGGAGCTCCCAGCCATTCTGTTGAACAGGCCCTGTTGAGACTGGGGACCCGAAAATTCCAGACGCTGCTACTGACGTCCGCGCTGCGACAGCTGATGTTTGAACTTGGAGGCGACGAGTGGCAACAACTGAGGGACTTCTGGCGGCACTCCCTGACCACCGCACTGACGGCCAAGACGCTGGCTACGCTGACCCGCTACCCGGAACCGGAAGAAGCCTTTCTTCTGGGGATGATGCATAACATTGGCGAGCTCATTGCGATCAAAACACCTTGCCCCGAACGCAAGCAACAGATACTGAACCAGCAGAACGACATCGCCGCCGGGCTTGTGTCCTCCTGGGGGCTGGGCACAATGGCTGTCGATGCCATGCGCTATCAACAGGCCCTGCCAGGACAACTGAGGGATGCCGGGCACCTGGTCAAGGTGGTCAGTCTCTCTACCCGGCTCGCTCTGTCTGATGCCGTAGGCGTAGGGGCAGCGGCCACCATCTTCGGATTGCAGGAAGATCTGACCCGTGAGATCAACAAGAAGATCGGCGAAGAGGTTGCCAGCGTGGCCGCATCCCTCGGTATCCCTCTGGATACTGACTACGATGCCCGCGAGGCCAGACGTCAGTTGAATCAACGGCTGCTGGAGCACACCATGGTGCGGACAGCGCTGGCATTGCCATCATCTGGCCCGGAAAACATCGCGACACTGGTGTCGGAAGCAGCCAGCAGCCTGACGCTTATCACCGGCCTGCCCGTGCTCTGCTTCAGCCGGGAGGGTGAGGATCTTACGCTGCGTTCAGGCACCTGCCGGCAACTGCCGGAGTTGTCCATTAACCCGGCCTCCGGCGACAGTGCGCTGACCACTGCCCTCAGAACCGACTCCACCACAACCATGGATCAAGCCGAACCCACCGTGCTTGATCAACAGCTGTGCTCCCTGCTCGGCGCCCCCTCACTACTGGCACTCCCCGTTGCCACCGGTGCCAGTGTCTTCGTGATTGGTATCGACGACCAGACACTGGTGGGCGCACGTAACCTCGGAGAATTGTTCACCCGGCAACTCTCGGCGGTTCTTGAGCAGTCATCGGCCGACAGCCTTGGCTCGGAACAGCAAATGGTGAACGACCGCCTGCGCCGACAGGTGCACGAGGTCAGCAACCCGCTCACGATTATCCGCCAGTACCTGTTCCAGCTGCGCAGCCGGCTCCAGGACTCAACCGTTCAGGATGAGCTGAACATCATCCAGGAAGAGCTTGACCGTGCCGGCAACCTGTTGTTGCAGATCAGCCAGCACACCGCCGAAGCAACAGGTTCCGACACCGATCTGAACGAGGAACTGACCGGCCTGGGCAGAATCCTCCAGGACAGTCTGTTCCACGATGACAGCCGGGAGCTTCGCCTGAATCTCTGCAACGCAGACGCCCGAGTGCAGGCGGCGCCGTCTGCGGTCCGCCAGATTGTCCTGAACCTGGTCCGAAACGCATCAGAGGGCTTTGATGACCGGTCCGGAACGGTCACTCTGAGCACCACGGCACCCCTGTTCCAGAACCGGCGTCGCTGGGTTGAATTGCAGGTAGCCGATAACGGCCCCGGCATTCCGGAAGCACTGCAGCGCCGGTTGTTTGAACCGGTTAACAGCACCAAGGGAGATGGCCATAGCGGCCTGGGGCTGAGCATTGTCAAACAACTGATTGATGACATGGAGGGCATCATTGCTTGCCACACCGGCCAGGAGGGTACGGCCTTCCGGATACTGCTGCCGGCGGCAAGTCATAACGATAACGACACCGACTGACGACGAAACCACGGACACCCAGCCATGGCAAGCGAACAGACCACAGCGCCCTCCAGCCTTTCACGACGTCCCAGCATCCTGGTGGCGGACGACGAGCCTCGCCTGCTTAAAACCCTGGCTGACCTGCTACGGAGCCGTGGTTTTGAGGTGTCAGAAGCCCACGGTGGCCGGCAGGCCTGTGAACAGCTTCACCGGCAAGCCTTTGACCTGGCGCTGCTGGATCTGAACATGCCAGAGCTGGACGGTTTCCAGGTAATGGCGGAAACCGGCCGGCTGCAGCCGGATTGCGGTGTCATTGTGGTCAGCGGAGAGTCGTCTTTCAGCACCGTCAGTCGGGCTCTGCGCCGGGGCGCACTGGATTACATCCGTAAACCCTTTGACCCGGAAGAATTGCTGGCAACTGTGGAAGGTGTTCTGGGCAAGCAGTCGCTTATTCGTGCCCATGAGATGGTTCAGTCCCGGCTGGAGAAATCCGAGGCTCTGCACCGCTATATCGTCAACAGCTCGCCGGACATCGTGTTCATGCTCGATGAAACCGGGCATATCTGCTTCATCAACAACAAGGTCGAAAGCCTGCTCGGCTATCAGCCCTCAGAGCTCTGCGGGCAGCATTTCCGCCATATACTGGATGACCGGGACGTGGCCCGTGGCACCTATGCCCTGCAGGGCCCCAATATCTCTGCCGATAATCCTCGGGTGCTGGAGGTCCGCCTGAAAACCCGGGGCAGCCGCAAGGCCACCCGGCATTTCGAGATCACCGCCTTCCCGGTAGACCCGCAAACCTGGCCCCAGACCGGCAAGACACAGGGCGGCTGCACCGGCCAGCCAGCGCGGTATTATGGCATTGCCCGCGATGTGACCGAACGCAAGGAGGCCGAGGCCTTCATCAATTTCCAGGCCTACCACGACCTGCTGACCCGGCTGCCCAACCGGGCTCTGTTCAAAGACCGGCTGGAACTGGCCATCACCCACGCGCGACGCAGCCAGCAGAAACTTGCAGTGATGTTTCTGGACCTGGACCGCTTCAAGGTGGTTAACGACACGCTCGGACACGCCATGGGAGATCGCCTGTTGCAGGCGGTCACGCATCGACTGGAAAAGTGCCTGCGCCGCGGAGACACCTTGTCCCGATTCGGGGGCGATGAATTCACCCTGTTATTGCCGAGCATTCACGGCCATGACGACGCAAGGAACATCGCCCGTAAACTGATCCACGCTCTGAAAGCGCCGTTCCAACTGGGGGACCACGAGGTCTTTGTGGGGGTCAGCATCGGGATTTCAGTGTTCCCGGAAGCCGGCGAGACCATGGATCTGCTGATACAGAACGCCGATATTGCCATGTACCACGTGAAAGCGCGAGGCAAGGATGGCTATCGCTTCTATTCCGACAGCATGAGCATCAACACCGCCAACCGGCTGAGCCTGGAACGGGATCTTCGCCTGGCACTGGAACGCAACGAGCTCCGGGTGTTTTACCAGCCACAGGTATGCTCCCGTTCCAACCGGGTGGTGGGCCTGGAGGCCCTGGTGCGCTGGCAGCACCCGGAACGGGGACTGCTCTACCCCGGGGATTTCCTGCCCCTGGCAGAAGAAACCCGGCTGGTTGGCAAACTCAGTGAGCAGGTTATCGATCAGGCCTGCCGCGACGTGGGCCGCTGGATCAGTAGCGGGCATTCCGACCTGCGCCTGGCGGTGAACCTCTCCCCCAGCCAGGTGGAGCACCCCAGATTCGTCGAAACCCTGATGAACCGGGTGGCCGCCCACAACTTCCCGGCCGATAACCTGGAAATCGAAATCACAGAAAATGTGATCATGAATGATCTTGAACAGATCAGCCGCAAGCTCAAGGAGCTGGCCGCCACCGGCGTGCGCATCGCCATCGACGATTTCGGTACCGGCTATTCCTCGCTCAATTACCTGCATCGTCTACCGATTCACACTCTGAAAGTGGACCAGTCCTTTGTTAAAGCCATACGCAGTGGGGAAGACGGAGCCTGCATCGTCAACGCCATTATCGCCATGGCTCACGGCCTGAAACTTGAGATTGTGGCCGAAGGTGTGGAAACGGACGACCAACTTGCTTACCTGAAAAGCCTCGGCTGTCACCAGGTTCAGGGCTTCTTCTACGGCCCCGCCCGACCCGCCGCCGACATTACACGGTTGTTGGCCAAAGATGGGCTGGCCTTCGCATACACCGGCTAAAACGATTATCGATTGTCTGACACTCTGAACCAAAACATTGACCCGGTTTGCAAAGTGTATCCTTACGTTACTTTGTGTATCCGGAAATGCGCAGTACTGCACATCTTTCAACCTACCCCTTCTCTAAGCTCGGTTTATCAGTAACCGATCACCGGAATGTCCGACAGGCTGTCGGAGCAACAATCACAATAACGGTGGCGGACAACCAGGGAACAAGAAGAAGGCAGCAGTCATCATGCGCGACAAGTACAAGTATATTGGCCCCGTCTACGATTTTCTCAGCAATCTCTACAGCGGCAAGAACATCCATCGCTGCAAGACCGCCATGCTGGATGTGGAAACGGTAAAACCCGGAGACCGCATTCTCTTTGCCGGCGTCGGCCACGGCCGGGACGCTATCCGAGCCGCAGAGCTGGGAGCGGAGGTAACGGTGGTCGATCTGTCCGAGACCATGCTGCGCAAATTCGCCGATGCCCAGCATAAAGAAGCGCCTCATCTGACCATACGCCGTATCCACAGCGACATCATGAAGGTGGATGAGTTCGAGCAATACGACATGGTAGTCGCCAACTTTTTCCTGAACGTGTTTGACGAAGACATGATGGTCAAAGTGCTCGAGCACCTGATTCGCCTGGGCAAGGCCGATGCCAGAGTGGTTGTCGGCGACTTCTGCTACCCGACGGGCAACATCCTGTCCCGCATGTTCAAGAAACTCTACTGGTACATGGCGGTGTTCATTTTCTGGCTGTTTGCCAACAACGCCTTCCACAAGATCTACAACTACCCCGAGCACATGCAGCGCCTGGGCCTGCAGGTAACCGAGAAGAAGCACTTCAAGCTTCTGAACATGGACTGCTACTGGTCCATCCTCGGCCGAAAACAGGCCTGAACCCCTGACACCAAAAACAACAACAGGTTATCGGGAGCGTCATCATGTCAGACCAGATTCTTGCACTGGACCGTACCCAGGGACTCACCGACGGACAGTTTACGTTTTCAGAGCGGGTGAACTACCTCAAGCAGTTCGGCGTGCACTCACAGTCCTTCTCGACTCTGCAGCCGGGGATGCAGTACTTCGATGTTGAAGGGATGGGCTACGTGGCCTACATGCGTAAATGGGGCGGCACCTTTGTGCTGTCAGACCCGGTTTGCGCACCCGAGAACTTCCCGGTGATTCTGGAGCGCTTCCACCAGAAGTTCCCGAATGCCTGCTACATCCAGGTCTCCAAACCGGTGGTGGATTTCCTGCATCTACGCTTCGGGCTCTACGGCACCCAGTTTGGCAGCGAATCCCGCATCGACCTGCGCAAATGGTCCCTCAGCGGCAAGAAAAAGCAGATTCTGAGAACCGCCCTGAACCAGGCCGAAAAGAACGGGATCACGGTGAAAGAGCGTTTCAGTGATGACCACACGCGGGAAATCTCGGAAGCCTGGATTCGCACCCGAAAATGCAAGAGCAACGAAATCCGTTTCCTGATTCGCCCGATGGAAATGGATTATCGGGAAAACGAACGCCATTTCTACGCCTATCAGGATGGCAAAGCCGTCGGCTTTATCTACTTCGACCCGATCTATCGCAACAACGAAATTATCAGTTATGTGCCCAACATCTCCCGCGCCAACGCGGATTTCCGTCAGGGTATCTTCTATACCCTGATGGCCCACGCCATGGATGTGTTCAAGGCCGAGGGTGTGCCATTTCTGGACCTGGGCCTGATACCTCTGTCCCTCGACAAGGCCACGGAACACCAGGAAAGCCGGCTGCTCAAGAAGATGCTCCACGGAATCTATGAGAAAGGAAACTTCCTGTATAACTTCAAGGGGCTGGAGTTCACAAAATCACGCTTCCGCGGCGATGGCTTCAAAACCTACTGCTGCCACAAGCGGGCGATCCCGGCGCTGGAATTCCTCGCCATGTTCAAACTGACCCGGTTGCTGTAACGCCGGGCCAGTGACCGGCCACCATCACCACCGGGATGCCCATTTCCGACATGAACGGGCCCAGGTCTTCCGGCGCATCACCAGAAAAGCAGGCACTGGTCACCACAGCCCCGGACTGGTTCGGCGGTGTCTGCGCACAGGCCAGGTCACCGGCCTGTTCAAACCACCAGGCCACGCGGCGGGCTATCGCCTCGCCGGACTCCACCCAGTGCATCACCTCCGGCAACGCCGTGCGTAACCAGGGCAACAATAGCGGGTAATGAGTGCAGCCCAGAACCACCGTGTCGACACCGGCTTCGCGCAGCGGCACCATGGCGTCATCCACCTCCACCTGATCCGGCGCAGAGCCGCCAACCAGCTCCTCAGCCCAGCGCACCAGGGCCGGATGACCAATGCGGAATACCTCACAATCCCGGGCATACTTCTGAATCAGATCATCCAGATAGGCGCGTTTGACCGTCGCCGGTGTCGCCAACAGGCCAATGCGGCGATTGACGGAACAGGCTGCCGCCGGTTTGACCGCCGGCACCACCCCGACCACCGGCACAGCAATAGTGGCCCTGAGCTCGGGCAAGACAACGGTACTGGCGGTATTACAGGCCACCACCACCACATCGCACGGAAACTCAGCCAGACATTGCCGTATAAGCGTGCAACAGCGCTCGATCACCACCTGTTCGGGCTTGTCGCCATAGGGAAAGCCGGCATTATCTGCCAGGTAAACCAGCTCCGCACCGGGCAACGTCTGGTGGATACAGGCGGCGACACTCAGGCCACCGACCCCGGAATCAAACACCAGCACCCTCGGGCGACGGTCAATCATGGTGGTTACCACCATTGCCGGCAGTAATCTCTGCTTTCAGGGCGTTGATTAATCGCCCTGCTATGGTGGTTTCCGGCGGAACCGGAGGATGTTCATCCACCGTAAACCAGCCAGCATCCGCCAGTTCGTCTTCCTGCAACCGCAATTCACCACTCTCGTAGTCGGCAAAGAAGCCCAGCATCAACTGGTGAGGAAATGGCCAGGGCTGCGACCCCTGATAGCGAATGTTGGTCACCGCCAAGCCGGTTTCCTCCATCACCTCCCGGGCCACCGCCTGCTCCAGATTCTCGCCCGGCTCCACAAAACCAGCGATCAGACTGTAGAAGTTGCGGGTGACCCGCGCGGATTTTGCCAGCAGGAAGCGGTCGTCCCGGCGAATAACGGTAATGATGCAAGGGGCAATACGCGGGTACCAGGGGATGCCACACCGGTTGCACCAGCGCGCCCGTTCGCGGGGATGGGCTCCGGTTTTCTCTCCACAGCGGCCGCAGTAACGATGGTCCTGCCACCACTGCCAGACCTGATAACCGGTACTGAGCAGATCCACCGGCGCCCCGGGCGTAAGCAGCATAGCCTCACGCAGGGACAGCGTCTGCATGCCCGGCACACCGGTGTCCGGCAGCATGGTGACATACAGAGGGCGCCCCTCCCAGGCGCCCAGGGACAGCGCCTCCGGCCGGCTTCCACCCATTTCCGGGCCACCCCAGCGAAGGAACCAGCCATCCGCCGGCTTCAGAATACTGTTGCCCGTGAACGCCAGCAGCAGATCACCCTGCTCCGGCGAGGCCTCATTCCACCCGGGTACCCACTGTACCTTGTCGTCTGCCATGCCCTGCCTTTCCTGCTGCCTGTATACCAGTCCCGAAATGTACCACATCACATTCATCACCAAGAATTGGTGCACGACTTTCCGCTACCGCCCCAACCCGTTAAACTTGGCGCCTGTTTCCAGGACCGGAGTAACCGTTTATGCGACTTTATCAGGGCATTCGCAGCCTGATCCTGTCTCTTTTCCGAAAGATCCTGTTTTTATGGGTCAGGACTGATGTCAGTGGCAATACCCTGGAAGCCCTCGGGCTGGACCCGGACAAACCCGTCTGTTACGTGCTCCAGTACAGCTCACTTTCGAGCCGGCTGGTGCTGGAGCAGGAAGTCATCCGGGCCCGGTTACCGGGCGCCACAGATACCTTGCCGGTCAAGAACGGGCCCTCGCATTCGTTTTTCTTCCTTTACAAACGCATTGGCGGCCTGTTTCGGGGCGGCCGGCACAAGCCGGTGCCTACCCGGGAATTTACTGATCTGGTCCACTTCGGGCTGGAACATCCGGATCAGGACGTCCAGATTGTGCCCGTCTCGCTGTTCTGGGGTCGCTCACCCGACAAGGAAAAGTCCCTGGTCAAGCTGCTGCTCTCGGACACCTGGTCGGTGGCGGGCCGCCTGCAGAAATTTCTGATTATTCTGGTGCATGGCCGCAACACCTACGTGCAGTTCAACCAACCGCTGTCACTCAGGCAGGTGGTGGACGAGTATCGCGACAACGAACAGAAGGCCAACCGCAAGCTGGCGCGAATTCTGCGAACCCACTTCCGTCGTGTACGCCAGGCGGTGCTGGGGCCGGATTTGTCGCATCGACGCACCCTGGTGGAGGGGCTGGTACGTACCCAGGCGGTCAAGGAAGCCATCCGTGAGACTGCAGCGAAGGACGACATCCCGCCGGAGAAGGTCCGCGCCAAGGCATACAAATACGCAGACGAAATCGCCGCCAGCATGTCGATTGTGACTATTCGCTTCCTGGAGCTGGTATTGGCCTGGCTCTGGAACCGGATCTACAACGGCATTGCCATTCACAACATTGGGGTAGCCAAGGAAGCGGCACAGGACAACGCTGTGGTCTACGTACCCTGCCACCGCTCCCACATCGATTACCTGCTGCTGTCCTATGTGCTCTACAAAAACGGCCTGATGCCGCCCCACATTGCGGCAGGCATTAACCTGAACATGCCCATCGTGGGACCAATCCTGCGACGTGGTGGCGCGTTTTTCATGCGCCGCAGCTTCAAGGACAACCCGCTTTACGCCACGGTGTTCAACGAGTACATGCATGTGATGTTCACCCGGGGCTACTCGGTGGAGTATTTCGTCGAGGGTGGCCGCTCCCGGACCGGCCGCATGCTGCCTCCGCGCCCGGGCATGCTGTCAATGACCGTGCGAAGCTTCCTGCGGGATCACCGCAAGCCCATCGTTTTTGTACCGGTGTACATCGGCTACGAGAAAGTCATGGAAGGGCGCTCCTACCTCGGCGAGCTGCGCGGGAAAAAGAAACAGAAAGAAAGCATTTTCGGTCTCGCCAAGACCGCTCGCAAACTGACCAACTCGTTTGGCCGCGTTGCCGTCAACTTCGGTGATCCGATCCACCTGGACAAGGTACTGGACGACGTTCACGAAAGCTGGCGCCACGAAGCCTATGACACCGAGTATCGTCCCCCCTGGCTGAACCAGGCCGTTGATAATCTGTCCCAGCGTGTGGCCAGCAACATCAACGCCTCGGTGGCCGTGAACCCGATTGGCATGACGGCCACCGTTCTGCTGGGCACTGAGCGGCTGGCGATGGATGAGGGCCAGCTGATCCGCCTGCTGGACAAGTATGCTGACCTGCTCCGCGCCTATCCCTATGCCGAAACCATTACCCTGCCCGAAGGCAGCGGCCGGGACTGGATTGCCTATTGCGAGAACATGGGGCTGATTACCCGTCAGCCCCAGAAACTGGGCGACATTATTGCCCTGGAGGGCTCGAACGCCATCCTGATGACTTACTATCGGAACAACATCCAGCATCTGTTTGCTCTGCCAGCCCTCATTGCCAGCCTGTTCGAGAACAAGGCCAGCCTGAGCCGGGAAAAGATCGTTTTCCTCACCAGCGTCGCCTATCCCTACCTGCAGTCAGAGCTGTTCCTGCAGTATGACCAGGAAAAGGTAGACGCGGTGATCAATCAGTGGATTGACGTGCTGGTGGACCAGGGCTTGCTGATCAGGCTTGAGGATGAGCGTCTGGGACGGCCTGAGGAAGGTACCGAAGCGATGCTGCGGTCGCGGATTCTGTCCCGCTTCATCATCCAGACCCTGGAACGCTATCACATCACCCTGGGCATACTCAGGAAATATGGCTCCGGCAACCTGACGGCGGCAGAGCTGGAAGAACAGAGCACATTGCTGGCGGAACGGATGTCGATTCTGTTCGGCCTGAACGCACCGGAGTTCTTTGACAAGACCCTGTTCCGGAACTTCATCGCCAATATGCAGAAAAACGGCGTTCTCACAACCGATGAAGACGGCCGGCTGTGCTATGGCGAGGGTCTGGATGAAGTGGCTGAAGACGCCCGTCTGGTTCTGAGCGTGGAGAAACGCCAGGCGATCCAGCAGGTCACCATGCTCGACGCCTGACAGATCGCTGCGGCACTGTCAGGCCGGCAGCGCCCGGATCGGATAGATGTCGTAGCGACTGCTTTTACCCTCAACCCGTGCAGCCGGCTCCGGTCCGGCGATCGCGGGTGCCTTGCGGGGGCGTTTGACCACCACCCGATAGCGGGCACAGCCGAGCGCGGCCTCCAGTAGCTGGCTGGCGTCGTCATCATCACCCACCACCTGCCGGAACACCTGCATTTCCTTCTTGACCAGCGCAGACTTGTCCCGATGCGGAAACATCGGGTCCAGATAGACCACATCGACGGCTTCGGGTCCTGCCTGGTTCATCCAGTCCAGTGAGTTGCCAGAGTGCAGCGTCATTCGCGCCACAATCGGTGCACAAGCCTCATTCAGGCTAGCCCGGTACAGGCCATCGGCCAACAGGGCATGAATGATCGGGTTACGCTCGAACAGTGTCATCTGGCACCCCAGGGAGGCCAGTACAAAGGCGTCCTGGCCGAGGCCGGCGGTGGCATCAAGCACCTGCAACGGAGCGCGGGTTTTCTGCATACCCACGGCGCGCGCCACCAACTGGCCAGCGCCACCACCGTGCTCGCGCCGGTAGCCCATCTTGCCACTGACAAATTCCGCCCTGACTGGCCCGGGCGCACCTTTACCGGTTTGTTGTAACGCCAGCCCATGCTCGTCCATGAACAATAGAAGACCGTAGTCCCGAACCTGTTTGGGGGCGACCACGCCCAGCCAGTCAAGCCCCAGCTCGGTGGCCAGCGTACGGGCTACGCCCGGTTCAGCCACGGGGCTATGAGCAACGGCCAGGATGTGACGGAGAGACGAGGAATCCGGAAGCTCGGTGTGAGAGGAAGGCGACGGCATCAGACCAGAATATCAATTCCGCTCAGCACGCTGCCGCTCTCAAACTCCTGTCCGGCAGCGGCAACGCCGGCAAAAGCCGACAGCGCGCGGGCGGCAGGAAGCGGCAATTCATCTGCGCGGAAACGTTCAAGCCGGGCATCTTCCGCCGCGCGCCGGGCTTCGACACGCCGGCTGTCCAGTTCCGGGCCGGTACCACCGGGCTGTGCCGGATTACCGGGGGCGGTATCCCGATCCTGACGGGCGGTATTGAGCTGGTTGCGAACATCACCCGTGGCAAGTGCCTGGGGGTCCG
Organism: Marinobacter sp. ST-43; assembly: GCF_030541085.1. NCBI lineage: Bacteria > Pseudomonadati > Pseudomonadota > Gammaproteobacteria > Pseudomonadales > Marinobacteraceae > Marinobacter > Marinobacter sp. ST-43. The sequence continues at coordinate 29,504 of NZ_JASSVO010000022.1, read as the reverse complement.
CCGCCGGGGTGCGGAATACATCCGTGCGTTCCCGGGCCGGGGAGTTATTACCCGCCTGGTACAACGAAGGATTTGAGGGATTGATGCCGCCAATCATAACGCACCACCGGGGTGAGGATTCAGAGTCGTCATCGCATTATGGAGGATCTGGTGCAGAATGCAAAGACGGCGGTTGGAGCGGGGTTCACTCCCGACCGGGCAACTTCTTCCAGGCCACTTCGTCCCGGATATACACCGGTTGTGCCTGCTCTGCTGGCACCGCCTGCCCGTTCGACATTCCCTGTTCGGCCAGCTTCGCCACCTGAGCCGCTGCCGGCAACAACGTATCGTCAATGGCTGCGAGGCGTTCAACGAGTTCACCGGGCATCTGCTCTTTCAGGGTCCAGCCCTGACCGGCGCCGTACCAGTTGCCACCGGCATCCGGTGGCAGAGTCACCGCGTCAGGCGGGCAGACCCGCTCCTCGCTCAGCAACACTGGAAGCCCCGCCTCACAGCGGAACACGCCCCAGTAAACCTCCCCCATGCGGGCGTCAAAGGCCACCGCAATGCAATCACCCTCCTGCAGGGCGTGCGTTTCGATCGCCGCGAGCGCCACCGCCGCCAGGGACGACACTGGAACCACGGGGATATCCAGCCCCCAGGCCAATCCCTGGACTACACCGGTTGCAATCCGCAGCCCGGTGAAAGAGCCTGGGCCCCGGGCGAACGCCAGCGCATCGAGATCGGTTGGGGACAGGCCCTGCTCCGCGCACAATTCGCGAACCATGGGCATTAACAGGCGAGTGTGGCCCCGCGGAGCCACCTCGAATCGCTCGGTCACCCGGCCATCCAGCCAGAGTGCCGCGGAACAGCCCTCGGATGAGGTATCCAGTGCCAGAAGTTTCACAGAATCACGCCTCCTGGGCTGAGCCGGTTTCGATCACTTCAGTTGGGACAGAATCTGATCGCGAATGCTGTCGAGGCTGCCAACGCCTTCAACGCGCACATACTTGGGCGCATCGGCCGGGGCTTTCTCTGCCCAGCTCTGGTAGAAGCCCACCAGCGGCGCTGTCTGCTCATGATAGATTTTGAGGCGCTTGCGAACGGTCTCTTCCTTGTCGTCTTCACGCTGGATCAGCGCTTCGCCGGTCTCATCGTCTTTGCCTTCTACCTTGGGCGGATCGTATTTAACGTGGTAGATGCGGCCACTGCCCTCGTGTACACGACGGCCAGACAGGCGGCTGACGATTTCTTCGTCTTCAACCGAGATTTCGACTACGTAGTCGATGGCGATACCCTGGTCTTTCAGGGCCTCAGCCTGTGGAATGGTGCGCGGGAAGCCATCCAGCAGGAAGCCGTTCTTGCAATCTGGCTGCTGGATACGCTCTTCAATCAGGGCAATGATGATGTCATCAGACACCAGGCCACCAGACGCCATAACCTCTTTAACCTGCAGGCCCAGCTCGGATTCGGCTTTGACCGCAGCGCGGAGCATATCACCCGTGGAGATCTGGGGGATCTCGAAACGCTCGGTAATAAACTGGGCCTGGGTGCCCTTACCTGCGCCTGGCGCGCCTAACATAATGATTCGCATAACGTTGTGCTCCCATTGCTTTATATTATCGTTTGAAAAGTTATGGCAAAGACCTCTGCCTTTGCGACAACCTCTCGACGGCTCCGGACCGTGTATCCGGCGCACACGCACAAAAACGAGGCAGCATTATACGAACTCACACCCGGCAGAGAAAGTCGACCTCCGTATCATTGTCCGAAAGCCTGGCTGTCAGCAGCCTCAACGGCCGGTGCAGGGCTGGGAATAATCAGGAAGCGAGGGAAGACGCCAACACGTCCAGATCGGAAGCCACCTGGTCCATGTCGCTCTGAACCCGTTCCAGCACATCCGCCCGGAGCCCAAGGCTTTCAACCAGTGCCGGCAGGTCGTCAGGATTGAGTTCGTCACCGATACCACGCTCCTTGAGCATGGCATTGGCCAGCTGCACCATCTGGACATATTCCTCGTGCTCGCCATGGTATCCGATGTGCTGGTGCATGCCGGCCGCTTTGATTACGGCTTCCGGCAACTGCCACAGCCGGTGCAGAATACCGCCAATGGCACCATGACCAACAGCCAGAATATCCTGGCGCTCACTGTGGCCAAACACTTCCTGCTCGAGCGAGTGCATGCTTGCCTCCGGGTTGATTTCCCGCAGAGCATTAAGCTCTTCAAACTCCGATGGAAACAGATGCCCCACCAGTAGCAAGCCGAAGTTGTGCAGCAATCCGCACAGATAGGCGAGCCCCTTGTCGCGGCCGGAATAGGCGGCGAGGTTCTGGCACAGGAACGCGCAATAAAGCGAGTGGCGCCAGAAATTGTCCATGCCGAGCATGCCTCCGCGGGGCACATCAAACGCTCGCACCGAGGCAATACCCAAGGCAATGTGGGCAACCCGGTCAAAGCCGAGGACCCGGGTGACCGCTTCCTGTACAGAGTTTATCTGGCCGGGGTAGTTGAACAGCGCTGATCGGGCATAGCGCATGATCTGCGCGGTCATACTGGGGTCAAATTCAATCAACTCGGCCAGCTCTTTGGCCGTCGCTTCTGTGTTGGCGGTCAGCCGCAGGATTCGCAATGCCAGAGCCGGCATTGGCGGCAGCCGATAAAGCTTTTGCAGTTTGTCTGCCACGTCTTCCAGAGTCAGGGCTTCGCGATCTTCCACGCCCTGACCACGAATAACCAGATGCCCCTGCCGGGCGCCAGCCTGAGCCAGGCGGAAGGCCCGGCCGTCCATTTCAACCAGGCTGTGGTCCGTGCCGCCGGAGAAGATCACACTTTCGGCTGTCACTACATCTTCATCCACCAGAACCGGCAGCTCCCAGGCGGCTCCGATCGGAGGTACGAATCCGGCGTCACAGTCTCCGAACAACCGGGAAGTCTGGCGCGCCGTCAGCGGCTGCATGCGCCGACCGGTGAACTGGTGCACGGCATCCATATCAAGCGTGCTGTCAAAACGGTGTACCACCATAACCACCCCATTGATATCGATCAGCAGGGTCGCCTTGATAAAGTCATGCTGGGGTTTACCCGAAGCAAGCACCGCCGCGTCCAGATTGGCAACGGGCTCCGTTTCCAGTGGCTGGTAGGTAATGCCCTTGCGGGCCAGAAAACGCGAAAGCCTCTCCGACAATGCCAACGGGGGTAACTCCTTAAAGCAAATGGGCCGGGGCTGTCCGGCCCCGGCCTTATTATGCACCTTAACCGGTATTTCGCATACCGGCAGAAATTCCGGCCATGGTCACCTTCAGCGCCCTCTCGACCATTTCCGGCACCTTTCCTGCCCCCTCGCTTTCCCGGTCACGCCTGAGCAATTCTGCCTGCAAATAGTGCAGCGGATCAGTGTAGGGATTCCGAACTTTCATTGAATGGGCAAACACCGGCTCCTGCTCCAGCAGAGTCTGTTGCTGTTTGAGCTCCAGCAGACGCTCAATGCAGCCCTGCAAACGCTGCCTCAGGCTCTGGCCAAGCGCCAGCAAGTGCTCGTCCTCAACCAGGGTCTGCTCGTAATAGCTGGCAATACGCAAATCTGCCTTGGCGAGGACCATTTCCAGCATATCCACGTAGGTGCGGAAGAACGGCCAGCCCTGCATCATCTCCCGCAGCTCGGACAGGCGGTCCGCCTGGGCCGCCTCTTCGAGGGCAACATCACTGCCCAGCCAGCTGGGCAGCATCAACCGCATCTGGGTCCAGGCAAAAATCCACGGAATGGCTCTCAGGCTTTCAACGCCCCCTGTGGCCTTGCGCCGGGCCGGCCGGCTGCCAAGGGCAAGTTTACCCAAAGCCGTTTCCGGTGTGACCTGGCGGAAGTAAGGCACAAAATCCGGATTCTCACGGACCACCTCACGGTAGGACCGCAGCGAACGCTCGGTCAGCCAGTCCATCACCTCGCGCCACTCATCCTTTGGCACAGGTGGTGGCGCCAGGGTCGCCTCAATCACCGCGGTGGTGTACAAGGTCAGACTCTGCACCGCCAGCCTCGGCAGACCAAATTTAAAGCGGATCATCTCGCCCTGCTCGGTAATCCGGAAGCTGCCGTTCACCGAGCCCGGCGGCTGGGACAGAATCGCCCGATTCGCCGGACCACCGCCCCGGCCTACGGTGCCGCCGCGGCCATGAAACAGAGTCAGATGCACTCCATACCGATTGGCCACTTCGGTCAGCTTCTCCTGGGCCTGGTACTGGGCCCAGGCCGCCATCAACTGGCCGGCATCCTTCGAGGAGTCTGAATAGCCGATCATCACTTCCTGGCGCCCGCTGCAGTATTCCCGATACCAGTCCACCTCGTACAGGGCCGCCATACTGTCGGGAGCCCCCTTGAGATCATCCAACGTTTCGAACAGCGGCACAACGCGCATGGGGAAAGTCATCCCCGCTTCCCGCAGCAGCAAAATCACGTTTAAAACGTCCGAGGGCTTGCTGGCCATGGAAATCACATAGGAACCCAGGGCTTCCGGTGTCTGGCCAGCGACCACCTCGCAGGTTGCCAGCACCTCGCGCACCGGCTCGGAGGGTTGCCAATTCCGGGGCACCAGGGGGCGCCGCCCCTTCAGTTCCTTGACCAGAAACGCCTGGCGCTCCTGTTCCGACCAGGACAGATAGTCACCCAACCCCAGGTAGTTCACCATCTCTGCCACCGCCTCGGCGTGGCGTGAGGCCTCCTGGCGGATATCCAGTCGGATCAGTGGCAGGCCGAAGGTGTGCGCCCGGCGAATGGTATCCAGCAGCGGACCATTGGCAATGGCTTCCAGCCCGCACTCCATCAGGGAGCGATAGCACAATTCCAACGGCCCGGTGAGATCCTCATTCTCGAACAGAATGCCCGAATCGTCTGCCGGCTCGCCCTTGACGCTGGCTTCGGCCCAGTCCCGGGTCTTGATCAGGCGTTCCCTCAACTGGGCCAGCACCTGGCGATACGGCTCCCGGGAATCTCCCACCTCGGCCCGCAATTCATCGCTTGCCTGCCACATGGAAAGCTCTGCTCTCAGCGCCTGGATATCGCGCAGATAGAGATCTGCGGCCATCCAGCGACCAAGCAGAAACACTTCTCGGGTCACTTCGTGGGTGACATTGGGGTTGCCATCACGGTCTCCCCCCATCCACGAGGCAATTCGGATCGGCGACACCTGCAACGGAAGCCCCTGACCGGTCGCCTCCGACAGCGAGGTGTCCAGGCTACGGAGAAATTTCGGCAGCGCCTGCCAGAGACTGTTCTCGATAACGGCGAAGCCCCACTTGGCCTCGTCCACGGCGGTCGGCCTTTCATGCCGAATCTCGTCGGTATGCCAGGCCTCGGCAATCAACAGCGACAACCGGTCAACAATTTCCTCCCGTTCACCGGGCATCAGGTCGTCATGATCCAGCCTCGACAGGCAATCGGACATTTCATCGTACTTGAGGATCAATGTACGCCGGGCCACTTCGGTGGGGTGCGCGGTGAGCACAAACTCTATGCGTAAATCTGCAACCTTCCGATGCAACTCTTGCGGGTCTATCCCCCCGGACTTCAGCCGATCAAACACGTCCCCCAGGGATTCCACCATCAGATCTGACGGATGCCCCTGCTTGCGACGAATTCCATGGTACTGCTCAGCCAGGTTGGCAAGATTAAGGAACTGGTTAAAGGCTCGGGTCACCGGTAACAGCTCATCATCGCTGAGCTGGCCCAGGAGCTTCACCAGGCGTTGTCCGGAACCGCTTTCCTGGCGCCGGTCAGCCTTGGCGGCGGCGCGGATTTCTTCAATGCGGTCGTAGCAGTCCTGTCCGGGGAATCGGAGTATGCTCTGGCCAAGCAGATCGCCCAGCAAACGTACGTTTTCTCGAAGATCCGGGTGCAGTTCGGTCACGGCAGGTTCCTTCTGAATTGACGGAAACAATCTAAACTTACGATACTAGGGAGCAACGCAGAAAGTCTATTGACGATTCAACCACTTCGCTCAGGAGCTGACATGAAAGTGACCGATCTGCCCCAGCATTGGGAAAAGGAAAAACAGGCCCAGGAGCGCAGCCATGAATACAACCTGCGCCTGCCTCTGGAAGATGCCGCACGGATTGCGGCCCTGGCGGAACTCTACCCGGACCGGAGCGAAAGTGAGATCCTGAACGACATGATTGCCGCCGCTCTGGACGACCTGATCAGCCAGGGCCCGCTGAAAGACCGATTGGCAGAACAGAAGAAGTCGTAATACAAACAACAACGCCGGGCTGAGCCCGGCGTTGTTGTTACAGAATCTATGGCAATGGGTGTTGGCAACCGTCAGGCAACCGACTCCAACTGGCGGGCCTTGAGGCGCTTGATGTGTTTCTGGCTCAGGGCAACGAATTGCGGCGTCAGGCCTTTGTCCTCATAGATTTCAAAGCCATCCTCGTCGTAAGCCACAACCTTCTCACCCTGAACGTAGGGGAAACTGGTTTCCAGCTCGTCGAGAGCGGCGGAGATCAGATCCCGCATCAGATCCTGAGTGGACTTCATCGGATACAGTGCCGCAAGCTTCTGCAAACGGTCATGATGCTGGTCAGCCAAAGACAGATAGGCGGCATCCCGGGTCAGTCTTCCACGGCCGTGTTTATCCCAGTGCTTGACCAGATCTTTGATCTTCATGGTGCCTTCACTCCTGCATCTTGTTTGATGGCACAACGCACTTTTTCAGTGCGACTGTTCCCGGAAGTGTAGACGAAGAATGACAGGCCGGTGACGGAAAATTGGTAACGGATTGTACCTATCGGTGACGGTTTCCAGTTCCGCTTCCCTACTCCTTTTCCACCCCTTTCACGCTCTGCCACACGGCATCCAGCGCTTCCAGGGTTTCTTCATCCAGATTACGACCTTCTTTTTCCAGCACCCGCTCAATGGCACGGAACCGGGCATCAAACTTGTGATTGGTTCGCTTCAGGGCCTGCTCGGGATTTACTTTCAGGAAACGTGCCAGATTTACGCAAACAAACAGCAGGTCACCCAGCTCGTCCTCAACCGCATCCAGATCTCCGGTACCGGCCTCGGCCATTTGCCAGGCTTCCTTCAGCTCATCGATCTCTTCGTGAAGTTTGTCGAACACCGGGCCGATATCCGGCCAGTCGAAGCCATGCCGGGCCGCACGCCGTTGCAGTTTTTCCGCCCGGGCCATGGCCGGCAGGGTGCGGGCAATACCGTCCAGACGGCTGGCCGGAGTATTCGCCACCGGTTTCTCAGCACGCTCCTCGGCCTTGATGCGCTCCCAGCTTTCCTTGATCCAGGCTTCGTCGGGTCGATTATCCGGATCGATACGGCTCTCCAGCGTGCCCCCCGGAAACACGTGGGGATGGCGCCGAACCAGCTTGCGAACCAAATGGTCAACAATACCATCAAACTCAAAGTGTCCGGCTTCTTCTCCCATGCGGGCATAGAAGATGACCTGGAAAAGAAGATCTCCCAGTTCGTCTTTCAGATGTGGGAAATCCTCCTGCTCGATGGCATCAGCGACTTCGTAAGCTTCTTCAATCGTGTGGGGCACGATGCTGGCAAAGGTCTGTTTGGTGTCCCAGGGGCAACCGGTGTCCGGATCCCGGAGCCGGGCCATCAGGTGTTTCAGATCTTCGATGCTGTAACTCATCCGCGTTTCCGCCTTACGTCGATGATGTTCGGCAGGTTCCGAATCTGGGCCAGCAGCCGCGCCAACTGCTCCAGGCTGGAGATTTCCACCGTCACCCGCATAGTGGCCGTGTTTTCGTCTTTGTTGGTCACGGTGTTGAGAGACAACACATCACTGCGGGACGAAGACAGCACCTGGGTGATATCACGCAGCAGACCGGATCGATCGTAGGCCTCGATTTCGATATCCACCGGATAGACCGCCGCGGGCTGCCCGCCCCAGTTCACTTCAATGATGCGGTTCGGTTCAAATTCCCGCAGGTTCAGGAACGTGAGGCAGTCCTGGCGATGCACGGTCACGCCGCGGCCCACGGTGATATAGCCTCCGATCGGGTCGCCGGGCAGCGGCTTGCAGCACTTGGCCACCTGAGTTTTCAGCTTGCCAACACCAAGTATCTGGATATCGGATTCAGTGTCGTAGGGCTTTTTCCGGTTCGGGGTCAGCTTAAGATCCAGCTGTTCGGACCGGGGCTCCAACAGTTGCTGAGCCACATTGGCCACATGAGTAGGCCGCAGGTCTCCCGCCCCGATGGCGGCAAACATATCATCAATGCTGTGGTAGTTGACCTTGGCCGCCAGTTGTTCCAGCTCCACATCAAACAGCGACAGGCGCTTGAACTCATCTTCCAGAATAGCGCGGCCGTCAATGACATTGCGGTCACGGTTCTGCTGTTTGAACCAGTGTGTAACCTTCGCTCGGGCCCTGGACGTCTGAATATAGCCCAGGCTCGGGTTGAGCCAGTCCCTGCTGGGAGCCGGATTATTGGAAGTCAGAATAAATACCTGATCCCCGGTCTTGAGCGGGTAGGTCAGCGGAACGATGCGGCTGTTCACCCTGGCACCTCGGCAGGCATGACCAATTTCGGTATGCACCCGGTAGGCAAAATCCACCGGCGTGGCGCCCTGGGGCAGGTCTACCACATGGCCTTCCGGCGTAAACACATACACCCGGTCTGAGGCCACGTCGGATTTCAGGTGATCCGCCAGTCCGGAAATGTCACCCAGCTCCTCCTGCCATTCCAGAACCTGGCGCAACCAGTTGATCTTGGCGTCGTAGCCGGTGGATTTGTTCCTGGTATCGGTGCCCTTGTACAGCCAGTGGGCACACACACCCAGCTCCGCTTCTTCATGCATGGCATGGGTACGAATCTGCACCTCCATGACCTTGCCTTCCGGGCCGATCACAGCCGTGTGCAGCGACTGGTAACCGTTCTCCTTGGGGTTGGCAATGTAGTCATCAAACTCGTTGGGAATGTGGCGCCACAGGGTGTGAACAATCCCCAGCGCGCCATAGCAATCACGCACTTCCGGCACCAGAATGCGCACGGCACGGACATCGTAAACCTGGGAAAAATCGATTCCCTTACGACGCATCTTCCGCCAGATACTGTAGATGTGCTTGGCCCGCCCGCTGAGCTCGGCCTTGATACCGGAAGCCTTGAGCTCGGTTTGCAGGGTATCAATCACCCGGCGGATGTAGCTTTCACGGTCCAGCCGTTTCTCATCCAGCAACTTGGCGATTTTCTTGTACGCGGAGCCATGCAAGTAGCGGAACGAGAGATCTTCCAGCTCCCATTTGATGTGGCCGATACCGAGCCTGTGCGCCAACGGAGCATAGATGTCGAAGACTTCCCGGGCCACGCGCATGCGTTTTTCTTCCGGCGCATCTTTCACTGCGCGGATAGCGCAGGTGCGCTCTGCCAGTTTGATGAGCGCCACCCGAACGTCATCAATCATGGTGACCAGCATCTTGCGGACATTGTCCAACTGGCCTTCGCTCTGCCCCAGGACATTGCCCTTGAGCGGATGATGGATGGACGAAATCGCAGCCATCTGCTGCACGCCGTTAATCAGCCCCGCCACTTCATCGCCGAATTCCTTGCGAACCTCTTCAAGCGGCACCCGTTCTTCCCGCACCGCCCGATAGAGCACGGCGGCAACCAGGCTGGCCTGATCAAGATGCAGCTCTGCCAAAACCTGCGCCATTTCCAGACCGGTCCGGAAACTGCTGGCACCGGGCGCCCACAAGCGGTCTTCCCGGAACGCCTGAACGGCGATCTGGGCGGCTTTCTCACAAGCCCGCCGAAGCTGATCCGGATCCTCGAGATGAGTCTGTTCAGCGATGTGGTGCACGCAGCGGTCTATATCGACCTCGCCGTCACCGCTGATCGAATAGTCTTCCCGAACTTTTACCATGGCAGAGCTTTACCCGTTTGTTTTTCGGTTATTCTCACGGCCATCCTGGCCGTTCCATTGCGTATCCCCGAAACCCGGTCAGTCTGCGCTACGCTCAAACAACGCAATGGACTCAACGTGGGTGGTATGGGGAAACATATCCATCACACCGGCCTGTACCAGCCGATAACCGTTGCGCACCATCACCCCGGCATCCCGCGCCAGGGTAGCGGGGTTGCAGGACACGTAAACAATGCGGTTGGCACCGAAAGCGGTCAGATACTTACAGATCTCCTCCGCGCCTGAACGTGGCGGATCGATCAGAATCTTGTCAAACCCCTCTTTTGCCCAGGATTGCCCGGTGAAATCCCCGTGCAGATCTGCCCCGTGGAATTCCACATTGGAGAGATCGTTCAGGCGGGCGTTTTCACGGCCGCGAACCACCATGGCATCGTCGCCCTCCACACCCACAACCTGCCCGCCCTTGCGGGCCAGTGGCAGCGTAAAGTTGCCCAGACCACAGAACAGATCCAGCACCCGCTCACCCGGCTGGACGTCCAGCCACTCGACCGCACGGTGCACCATATTGCGGTTGATACCGGCGTTCACCTGGGTGAAGTCCATAGGATGAAAGGCCATGGTGAGGTCAAACTCATCCATACGATAGGTCAGACGCTCATCGTCCCGCCCGCCGGATTCCGGCCAGATCCGGTGCACGGTGTCCGGGCCCTTGGGCTGCAGATAGATATGCAAGTCATGGGCCTGACCAAAGGCGATCAGCTTTTCCCGGTCGTCCGGCACCAGGTCATCCATGTTACGGAACACCATGGCAGCCGTATCATCGCCACAGGCCACTTCCACCTGGGCAATCCGGTCAAATGCCGCCATGCCATGCAGCAACTCCCGAAGGGGCTCGATTCGCTCACCGATCCGGGGATCCAGCACCACGCAGCGGTCAATATCGGTCAGAAAGCTGTTGCGTTTCTCCCGGAAACCAACCAGCACCGACTCCCGGGCCTTCACATAACGTACGCCCAGCCGCGCCTTGCGACGGTAGCCGAGGCTATCCGGAGAACGCATCGGAGCCACCCACTGCTCCGGTTCAATGCCCCCAAAGTGGGCAAAATGCTCGCGCAGGGTATTTTCCTTGAACCGGATCTGGGCATCGGCGCTCATGTGCTGAAGACTGCAACCACCGCAAAGATCGGCAAACTCACAGGGCGGCTGCTGGCGGTCAGGCGCTGCTTCCAGCACTTCGGTTGTGCGCAGTTCATCAAACCGGCTGCGGGTGCTGACCATTTTGGCCATCACGGTTTCGCCCGGCAGGGCTCCGTCAACAAACTGGGTTTTGCCATCAGCGCGGGCAATGCCCCGGCCATCGTGGCTCAGGGTCTCGATTTCACAACGCACAGGCTCCTTGGGCAGAACCTTGCGGCGACGCTTACTCATATAGAATTCTCTTGATTAGGGGCCACTCAGGCGCCGGGAAACACACCGGTGGAGAGGTAACGGTCTCCGCGGTCACAGATAATGGCCACGATCACGGCGTTTTCAACCTCACGGGACAATTTCAGGGCCGCTGCAATGGCACCGCCGGAGGACACACCACAGAAAATGCCCTCTCGCTCGGCCAGTGCCCGCATGGTGTCCTCGGCTTCCTGCTGGCCAATATCCAGAACCTGGTCGACCCGGCTGGCATCGTAGATTTTCGGCAGGTAAGCCTCCGGCCAGCGGCGAATACCCGGAATTGACGCCCCATCCTCTGGCTGCAGGCCGATAATACGGATATCGGGATTGCGCTCTTTCAGGTAACGGGACACGCCCATGATGGTGCCGGTGGTGCCCATGGAGCTGACAAAGTGCGTAACCCGCCCGGCGGTCTGCTCCCAGATTTCCGGGCCCGTGGTGTGATAGTGGGCCGAAGGGTTATCGGCATTGCTGAACTGGTCCAGAACCTTGCCCTTGCCCTCGGCCTCCATTCGAATGGCCAGATCCCGGGCGCCTTCCATGCCCTGCTCACGGGAAACGTTCACCACCTGGGCGCCGTATGCACGCATGGAGGCCCGGCGCTCCTCACTCAGGTTATCAGGCATGATCAGCACCATTCGGTAGCCCTTGATGGCCGCAGCCATGGCCAGCGCGATACCGGTATTGCCGGAGGTGGCTTCAATCAGGGTGTCCCCGGGATTGATCTCGCCCCGGCGTTCAGCCTCCTGGATCATGCTCAAAGCCGGCCGGTCTTTCACCGAACCTGCCGGGTTGTTCCCCTCCAGTTTTGCCAGGATGACGTTACTGGTGTCTCCCGGCAGACGCTGCAGACGCACCAGGGGTGTATGGCCGACATAATCTTCAATGGTGGGGAAAATCATATTGATACCCTGTGATACACTTTCGGATTCGAATCATACGCGTTATGGCCGCCTTGTCCCAATACAGCTTGTCGCTATATCCATGACCTGCGGCTATAACTGTCTGTTTCCGGGATAACGGCCACGGTTATATCATTGCCGTTCAGCTATGCTGACATGGAAGTATCCACCAGCAGGCGTGTCCTGTCGGCGGACAAGGTAATTTTACAGGAACACGGTATGCGACGTTGGGGCATTCGCAAGAAAGTACTGGTGGTAACTCTGGTTCCCACCCTGCTCACCACGCTGTTGTTAGGACTATTCTTTACCTACAGCTGGGTGAACAACATTGAGAACCTGCTGAAGGATCGCGGAGAGTCCCTGTCCCGACAGCTTGCCGCAGGCTCTGAATACGGCCTGTTCACGGCCAATCGCAGCCTGCTGAGCAGCCTCTCCAACGCACTTCTTGAAGAACAGGATGTTCGCTCCATCACCTTCTATGGCAGCGATGGCCAGCGCATGCTTCATACCGGCCCGGGCAGCGCTGAAACCGTGGCGATGGCACCGCTGGAACCCAACCAGCCGGTCCGGGTGACCCACGACAGCAGCACTCGTTTTGTCACGCCGGTTCACCTTCAGGATCTGATGATCGAGACCATGCTGGACCCGGACGCCCGCCAGTCTGCGGCGAAGCGCCACGCCCCGCTGGGCTGGGTTGCCGTAGAGATGTCCCACGTCCGCACGGAAAAGGAAACCTACAAGGCGCTGCTGATCTCGCTGCTGCTGGTGATCGGTGGTGTCCTGCTCAGTCTTGCCATCGCGCTGCGGCTGAGCCGTGCCTTTACCGATCCGGTGTTCCAGCTCAACGAAGCCGTAGCCAAACTCAAGGAAGGCAAGCTCGACACCCGGGTTTACACCAGTGCCGGCCCGGAGTTCGAACAGCTGGAGTCGGGGCTCAATGATATGGCCTCGGAATTGAGCAAGGCCCAGGCCGAAATGCAACAGAACATTGACCAGGCCACCGAGGACCTGCGGGAGACCCTGGAGACCATTGAAATCCAGAATATCGAACTGGACTTTGCCCGCAAGGAAGCACTGGAAGCGAGCCGGATCAAATCCGAGTTCCTGGCCAACATGTCCCATGAAATCCGGACGCCGCTGAACGGCATCATCGGCTTCACCGAGCTGTTGCTGAAAAGCCCACTGCCCCGCCAGCAGCGCGACCACCTGAACACCATCCGCAAATCCTCGGAAATCCTGCTGACCATCATTAACGACATTCTGGATTTCTCCAAGATCGAAGCCGGCAAACTGATTCTGGACCGCGTGCCGTTCCAGCTCCGGGATATCGTGGAGGAAGTGATGGTCATGCTGGCACCGGCGGCCCACGCTAAAAACCTGGACCTTGTGCCACTGGTCTACAACGATGTACCGGACAACATCATGGGGGATCCGCTGCGAGTCAAGCAGGTGATCACCAACCTGGTAAACAATGCCATCAAGTTCACCCAGACCGGCGAAGTGGTATTACGGGCGAGTCTGGAAGACGAAGATACCGAGCATAACCGGGTTACTCTGCGCCTGAGCATCACCGATTCCGGCGTTGGTCTGTCACGTGCCCAGCAGCAGTCACTGTTTAACGCCTTCAGCCAGGCCGATGCCTCCACCGCCCGGCAGTATGGCGGTACCGGTCTGGGTCTGGCCATCTCCAAACGGCTGGTGGAAGAAATGGGCGGCAAGATCGGCCTGGAAAGTGAGCTGGGCAAAGGTTCCACGTTCTGGTTTACCCTGACCCCGGAACTGTCCTCAACCGGTGACAGCTCCAGCCCCAAAGAGGCGCTCCGGGGCGAAAAGATCATCTATCTCGAACACCAGAAGACCACCGGGCTGGCGGTGGAGCACCTGTTAAGGGACTGGGGCGTGGCCGTTGAACGGGTTGCCTCACCCGGAGCACTGCAGGAACAGATAGAAGAGGCGCAACGGAGGCAGGAAGGCTACGCCGGCGCCATCATCGGCATTACCCGCCACCTGCTCAACTCCAGCCAGTACTGCAACCTGGTGCGTTCCCTGGAAGTGGAACGCGACTGCCGCACCCTGTTGCTGACGCCCACTCTGGAAACCCACGACACGCCGCTGTCGGGCCTGGCCAGCGGCCACCTGACCAAACCGGTCTGCCGGGACGCCCTCTACGATGAACTGCTGCTGATCCATGGCATTCAGTCGGGCAACCGAAGCGCGCCGGAAGCCGCGCTACCATTGAGGCAGAACAGCGGCTCAGGCACGCCCCGCATTCTGGCGGTGGACGATAACGAAGCCAACCTGAAACTGGTAATGACCTTGCTCAATGACTGTCGCCTGGAAGCAGAAGGCGCCTCCAGCGGATTCGAGGCATTGACCAAGGTCCGTCAGAAAGCCTTTGACCTGGTGTTCATGGACCTGCAGATGCCGGGTATGGACGGCGTGGAAACCACGGCCCGCATCCGTGATCTGGACAGCGGCTCACACCACACCCCCATTATTGCCCTGACCGCCCACGCTCTGGCGGACGAACAGGAACGGCTGGCGCAACAAGGCTTCGACGGCTATATGCCCAAGCCGATCAGCAGCAGCCAACTGGTGGAACTGATTCGCGAATACACCGGCTACGACTGCACCAATAGCGCAGATCGCTTCCGGATCTCCGAAGTACGGGATACCCGCCGGACACTGCGGCCGTCAAATCGCCGGATGCAGCAGGACTGCGTCAGTGTAGAGGAGAGCATTCAACTGGCGGCGGGCAAGGCCGATCTGGCGGAGGAGCTGTTCAGCATGCTGCTGGAGCAGTTACACAACGATATCGACCGGATTCAGGCGCTCTGGCAGACCGGCGACAACGAGCCCCTGCTTGAGTGCGTGCATAAGCTTCACGGGGCCACCCGCTACTGCGGCGTTCCGGAGCTGCGCACAGCCGCCAACCGGTTCGAGACCGCCCTGAAGTGCGAGGCTCCGGATCGTGAGCTGTTAAAAGATCAACTGATTGCGGCCATGGAGCGGCTGCAGATCTGGAGTGAGCAGACCGACTGGCAGCAACTGTTCCGGGAACAGCAGCGCCAGCCGGAAACCACCTGATTGTTGATCAGGCTCTGGCCCGGTCAAGAATCGCCTTCATGTCCCGGACCGCATCTTTCAGGCCGGTAAAGACGGCACGGGCGATGATCGCATGGCCGATGTTCAGTTCATTGATACCCGGAATAGCGGCCACCCGCTCGGTGTTGTGGTAGTGCAGACCATGGCCGGCATTCACAATCAGCCCCTTCTTGCGGGCATAGGCCACGGCATCGGCAAGCACTTTGAATGAGGCTTCCACCGCTTCGGGTTCCCCGGCCTCGGCGTATTCACCGGTATGCAACTCCACCACCGGCGCTCCGCAGCGCACCGCCGCGTCGATCTGTACCGGGTCCGGATCAATAAACAACGAAACCTCGGCGCCGATTTTTGCCAGACGATCACAGGCCTTGGCCACCCGCTCTTCCTGGCCATCCACATCCAGTCCACCTTCGGTGGTGAGCTCCTCGCGTTTCTCCGGCACCAGGCAAACACATTCCGGGCGCACCTGCTCGGCGAACGCCAGCATGGCGTCTGTCACCGCCATTTCCAGATTCATTTTGGTCTGCAGTACTTCCCGCAACAGCAGCACATCCCGGTCCTGGATATGCCGGCGATCCTCACGGGGGTGAATGGTGATGCCATCGGCACCGGCTTCTTCCGCCACCAACGCCGCCTGCACAGGGTCCGGGTAACGGGTACCGCGGGCCTGACGCAAGGTGGCCACATGATCAATATTCACTCCTAGCAGGACTCGGGTATTCATGATTCTCTCCCAGATGACGGATTCGAATGACTGAACAGGGAACGGCTGTGCAGCGGCCTGCCCTGCAAAAGGTAATCCACCAGCACCCGCATGACGCGCTTGGCGGTTTTACGGGGCGCTTCACTTATGAAATCGTCGGCCGCCAGTGCCAGCAATGCCTCACCCGGCAATTGGCGCAATGGCAGCTCGGGCGAGAGATTGGAAACGATCCCCTGGCCCGGGTCGTAGCCATAGAGCTCCCCCGCCTGTACAGGCATACCGGTATCCGTGGTTTCGTCCCAGGCAAAATCGTAGCCAAGCGAGGCGGCGAACGCCCGCTCAAAACGCCTCAGCAAAGGCTCGACATCGTCCTGTGAAGACAGATCCGCCAGGGCCTGCAGGGTTTCAATATAGCTGGCAAACAACGCGGGGGAGGGATCGGCCACCGGTAACACCCGCTGAACCAGTTCATTAATGTAGAAACCACTGTACAGTGCACGGGGTTGGCTGACCGCTGGCGCGCTGCGAACTTCCAGCTGCACCAGGGTTTTCAGCTCGCTCTTGCCGGTCCAGTCCACTAATAACGGCTGGAACGGCTGCAATTGGGCCTTGAGCGGGCTTCTGGTGCTGTTGGCGCCGCGGGCAACCACACTCATGCGGCCGTGATTCAGAGTAAACAGATCCACCAGCAAGGCGGTTTCGCGCCAGGGTCGCCGATGGACCACATAAGCGGGCTCTTGCTGCACCGCGCCCTTCATGGCGGCCTCAGAAATCGCTCATGCCCAGGCTTTTCAGAGCCCTGTCGCTGTCAGCCCAGCCTCGCTTGACCTTGACCCAGAGCCGGAGCATCACCTTGGACCCGAACATCCGCTCCATATCAACCCGGGCTTCCTGACCGATACTGCGCAGGCGCTCACCCTTATCGCCAATGATGATTTTCTTCTGGCCTTCCCGTTCGACCAGAATCAGTGCCGAAACATGCAGGGTATTGCCCTGGTGCTTGAACTCTTCAATCTCCACTGCCACGGAATACGGCAGTTCAGCGCCAAGTTGGCGAGTAATTTTCTCCCGGACCATTTCGGCCGCCATAAAGCGTTCACTGCGGTCTGTGATCTGATCATCGGGGTAGAAGTGGACACTTTCGGGCAGGAAACGGCCAACAGCCGATTCCAGCGGCTCCAGATTAGTCTCTTTCAGTGCCGAAAGAGGAATGATCTCGGCAAAGTCCCGCTTTTTAGACAGAGCCTCCAGATGGGGCAACAACAGCTCCCGCTTCTCCAGCTTGTCGACTTTGTTGACCGCCAGGATAACCGGGCACTTTACCCGCTTGAGCTTCTCCAGCACCATCTCATCGGCACTGGTCCACGCCAGCTGATCCACCACGAAGACCACCACATCCACGTCGATCAGGGCGGACGCGGCGGCCTTGTTCATATAGCGGTTCAGGGCCCGGGGCTCATCCTCATGCATGCCCGGTGTATCGACATAAATGGCCTGTACCGGGCCTTCGGTCTTGATACCGAGCACCTGATGCCTGGTGGTCTGTGGCTTCCGCGAAGTGATGCTCAGCTTCTGGCCAAGGATGTGATTGAGCAGTGTGGACTTGCCCACATTCGGCCGGCCGACAATGGCGACGAAACCACAGCGGCTTTCCGGGTTTTCCGGGCGGGTAATATCAGTCATCAGGAATTCTCCACACCCAGTTGCTTGAGTGCATTTCGGGCGGCCTGCTGTTCAGCAACACGTCGACTACTGCCAGTGCCTGTGGTTTTACGGTCCAGCGAGGGCAAGGCGCAGGAGACATGGAAAGTCTGGTTGTGGGCCTCGCCGTCAACGGAAATCACTTCATAGCGAGGCAACGGAAATTGCCTGGACTGCAGGTACTCCTGCAACCGGGTTTTCGGATCTTTCTGTGTGTCCTGAATATCCAGGTTTGCCAAGCGCTGTTCAAACCAGCGTAACACCTGAGCCCGACAGGTATGAAAGTCGCTGTCCAGATAAATGGCCCCGATAATGGATTCCACGGCATCGGCGAGAATGGACTCACGGCGGAAGCCACCACTTTTCAGCTCTCCCGAACCGAGCCTCAGATACTGGCCCAACTGAAATTCACGACCGATCTCCGCGAGGGTAACCCCCTTGACCATACGGGCCCGAAGCCGGCTCAACTGCCCTTCCCGGGCCTTCTCGAAATGAAGATACAGATACTCGGCGATCACCATGTTCACGATAGAATCGCCCAGAAATTCAAGACGTTCGTTATTCTGGTTGCCAAAACTGCGATGGGTCAGCGCCAGCAGAAGCCGCTCCGGTTCCTTGAACTGGTAGCCAATGCGGCGCTGAAGTTGGTCTAGGTCTGGTTGTGAACTCACTGGCCCTGAAACTCATACTCGTGCTGGAAGTGCACAACGGTGTCCACGTTCCGGAAGATGTTATTGCGAACCTCGTAATCCACCTTGATCACGACCAGTTCGCCATTTTTTTCAACGGAGATGTTCTTTGGATCAAAACCGTCAACGTTATTCACACTCAGGCGCTTGTTAATCAGGCTGCGCACCTGTGCCGGCCCCATCTGTGACAGGCCGTCGGTACCATCCAGGCTTTCCAGAGCTTCCTGGATGGTAAAGTCATCCAGGTAGGCCGGCCCGATCTTGATCGCCAGAGTCAGCAGGCCACCAAAGAACAGAGCCATGATCATCATCGTCAAAGCGCCGCCCTGCTGCGTGTTCAGGCCTGCGGGATAGTATCTTCTCATCGTCTTATACTCCGGAACCATCAGAATTATTGGATGCCACCCACCCGATCAAAAGATGGCAGACTTGTCAGTGATTTCCAGTGCATCCAGATGGCAAAGGCCTTGCCCACCACCATCTCATCCGGCACCGTGCCCCAGAAACGGCTGTCGTTACTGTTGTCGCGGTTATCGCCCATGACAAAGTAATGGCCTTCAGGAACAACCCATTCTCCCTCACCGGAACCGCTCACCCGCCCCATGGTCAGGTACAGATCATGTTCAACCTCACCCAACTGTTCCCGCCAGCGTTCCATGGGGGGCAAGCGCGCAACGAAATCCCGGGGAACCGGCTCATCATTGATGAACAGTTGCTTGTTGCGGTAACGAATATGATCGCCCGGCAGGCCGACAACCCGCTTGATGTAATTGGTGGTGCCATCCTCAGGATAGCGGAACACCATGACATCACCCCGCTCCGGATCGGCGATCTCAACAATCTTGGTACCGGCCACCGGCAGGCGCAGGCCATAGGCGTACTTGTTGACCAGGATAAAATCCCCCACTTCTAGGGTCGGCAACATGGAGCCTGAGGGGATCTGGAACGGCTCGATCAGGAACGACCGAAGCACCAGGACTACCGCCAGCACGGGGAAAAATGAGCGGCTGATATCCACCAGCCAGGGTTCCCGGTCCTCGAACTCATCGGCTGATTCGTCTACCTGGCCACCCTGCTCTGCGCCGGCAAGCCGACGCTTTCTCAGGAACGCGATGTCCGCCAGCCAGACCGCTCCGGTCACGAAAGTCAGAACCACCAGTACCAGTGGAAAATCAATGTCCATCCAGGTGCCTTTTTAGTTATCCACTTTCAATACAGCAAGAAACGCTTCCTGAGGCACCTCGACATTACCCAGCTGCTTCATGCGTTTTTTACCTTCCTTCTGCTTCTGAAGCAGTTTCTTTTTGCGGCTGACGTCGCCACCGTAACACTTCGCCGTTACGTTCTTGCGCAGGGCCTTGACCGTTACCCGGGAGACCACCTGGGTACCAATGGCAGCCTGAATGGCAATATCAAACATCTGACGCGGGATCAGCTCTTTCATCTTCTCGATCAACTGGCGCCCTTTGCGGTGGGACAGATCCCGGTGCACAATCAGCGCCAGGGCGTCGACACGATCCCCGTTGATCAGCACATCCAGGCGAACCAGGTTGGCACTCTGGAAACGGACAAAGTGGTAATCCAGTGATGCAAAGCCGCGGCTGGCCGATTTGATCCGGTCAAAGAAGTCCATCACCACTTCCGCCATCGGCAGCTCGTAGGTGAGCTGTACCTGTGTGGACATGAAGTGCATGTTCTTCTGCACACCGCGCTTTTCTTCACACAGGGCAATGACATTACCGAGGTGCTCCTGGGGTACCAGGATGTTGGCCTCGACAATGGGCTCACGCATTTCTTCGATGGAACCAATATCCGGAAGCCGTGATGGGTTGTCCACCGACAGAGTCTCACCCTGCTTGGTGACCACTTCATAGATTACCGTCGGCGCCGTGGTAATCAGATCCAGATCGTACTCTCGCTCCAGCCGCTCCTGGATGATTTCCATGTGCAGCATGCCCAGGAAACCACAGCGGAAGCCAAAGCCCAGGGCGTCAGAGTTCTCAGGCTCAAAGAACAGCGAGGCGTCGTTGAGGGTAAGCTTTTCCAGGGCATCCCGGAAATCGTCATAATCATCGGCGCTGACCGGGAACAGACCGGCGTAAACCTGGGGTTTCACTTTCTTGAACCCCGGCAGCATCGGGGTTTCTTCCGCAAACTTCTGGTGCACGATGGTGTCACCCACCGGCGCACCGTGGATATCCTTGATTCCCGCAACAACGAAACCGACGTCACCCGCTTCAAGCACATCAGTGTCGGTGGGCTTGGGATTGAAGACACCGACCTTGTCGGCGTTCCAGGCTTTCTTGGTGGACTTGATGATGATTTTGTCGCCCTTGCGCAGCACACCTTCGGTCACCCGCACCAGTGACACCACGCCCAGGTAGTTATCAAACCACGAATCAATAATCAGCGCCTGCAAAGGCGCACTGCGATCGCCTTTGGGAGGCGGAATCTTCTTGATCAGATCCTCGAGCACATCCTCAACACCCAGTCCGCTTTTGGCACTGCAGCGCACGGCATCGGAAGCATCAATGCCGATAATGTCCTCAATCTCCGCCGCAACCCGGTCGGGCTCGGCCTGGGGCAGGTCCATCTTGTTCAGGACCGGCACCACCTCCAGGCCCTGTTCGATAGCGGTGTAACAGTTGGCCACCGACTGGGCTTCCACACCCTGGCCAGCATCCACCACCAGCAGCGCCCCTTCACAGGCATACAGTGAGCGGGACACCTCGTAGGAGAAATCCACGTGGCCCGGGGTATCGATGAAATTCAGTTTGTAGATTTCCCCATCCTTTGCCTTGTAGTTGAGCGTGACGCTCTGGGCCTTGATGGTGATCCCGCGTTCCCGCTCCAGATCCATGGAGTCCAGGACCTGTTCGGCCATTTCACGGTCAGTCAGGCCACCGCAGATCTGGATAAAACGATCCGCCAACGTGGATTTACCGTGGTCGATGTGGGCAATAATGGAAAAGTTACGGATTCGGCTCAGTTCAGTCACAGACAATGATTACTCATATAAGACGTAGGATTGAGCCCGGAGGGGCCGCTACCGGGATCCGGGAACGGCGTGATTTTACCGGTTACAGGCCGCCATTGCCATGATCAGGAAATAAGCGGCTTCTCGTACTGCCGGATCAGGAATCCGATCAGGGCATCTTCGTCCAGCGGATAGCTGAACAGATTGCCCTGGCACTGGGCGCAACCGGCGGATTTCAAGAACGTCAGCTGCTGCAGCGTTTCCACCCCTTCCGCCACCACCGTCAGGTGCAGCTTGTGAGCCAGGGCGATCACCGCCGACGCCACATCGGTGGCACTGACGTTATAGGGAATGTCGCGAATGAAGCGATGATCAATCTTGATCACATCCAGCGGCAACTGCTGCAGCGCCACCAGTGAGCAGGAGCCGGTACCGAAATCATCCAGAATCAGGCACACGCCCAGGTCGTTCAGCGACACCAGCAATTCCCGCAACATTCTCGGGTCTTCATTGAGCAACTCCGCCGGCATTTCCAGCTCCAGCCGCTCGGGAGAGACTCCCGTCTCGGTAATCACCCGCCGGATCATGTCCAGGAAGCCGGAGTCCGTCAGCTGACGCACCGAGAAGTTCACCGCCATCTTCAGCGACTCGAACCCGGCCCGCTCAAGCGCCTGGACCTGGATACAGGCTTGCCGCAGGGCCAGCTCGCCCAGGCGGATGATCAACCCGGTTTCTTCTGCCAGGGTGATGAACTGCTGGGCCGAGACCAGACCTTTTTCCGGATGATGCCAGCGCAGGAAAGCCTCCACACCGATCACCCGCTGAGTGGCCAGATCCACTTTTGGCTGGTAGTGCAGAACAAACCGGTCGCCATCGAGTGCCGTGGCCAGCTCTTCCTGCTGCAGCAAGCGACGGGCGGCCTGGATGTTCATGGCCGGCGTGAAGAACTGATACGTGTTGCGCCCCAGCTCCTTGGCGCGATACATGGCCAGGTCGGCATATTTCATCAGAGCGCCTGCATCCTCACTGTCGTGAGGGATCATGGTGATCCCGATGCTGACGGTCACACCTACTTCATGGTCGTTCAGTCGAATACGCTGGCACAGGCGCCGCAATATGTTTTCCGCCACTTTGCCGGCGGCTTCGGAGCCACTGATCCGGGACAACAACACCACAAATTCGTCGCCACCGAGCCGGGCCACGGAATCTTCCTCACGGACACAGCCTTCCAGCCATTGTGCGACCTGACGCAGGAGTTCGTCACCGGCATCGTGCCCCAGGGTATCGTTGATTCGTTTGAAACCGTCCAGATCAAGGAACATCAGGGCTGCCGCCTCGCCACTTCGGCGGCTGCGACGAACCACGTGATTCAACCGATCCCGGAACAGCTGCCGGTTGGCGAGTCCGGTCAGCGGATCATAGAACGCCAGTCGGTGCAGTTCGGACTGAGCTGCCTTTAGCTGGGTAAGATCCCGAAGGCTCAGAACCACACCGTTGACGCCAGGCACCGAGAGCATCGCGGTGAAGGTGCCTTCCATATCACGCCACTGGCCATCGGCATCACGCACCCGGGCACGCACCACCGGCATCTGTTTGCCCGGTGAGGCCATGGACTCTTCAAAACCTCTTTGCAGGTGCGACCAGTCATCCATGTGCACCAGCTTCTCGAATTCCAGGGCTTCCACCTTGTCCGGATCGAATCCCAGGATGTCACGACTGGACGGGCTGGCATAAAGCGGGCGCCCACGACGATCCATGACCAGGGTGACGTTGGCTGCGCCCTCAGTGATGGCGCGATAACGGCCGGCGCTGACCTGGGCAATCAGCCGGGAGCGAATCAGGGCCAGCACGAACAGCCAGAGCAGCAAACTGATGGCCAGGCCAGAGCCGAGAACAATCGGGGGGCGTGGGTCGGCGGCGAGATAATCAAAGGCTGGCGTGGAACGGGTCTGCAGCAGCCACTCCCGGCCACCGTGTCTGATGGTCTGGCTCATTTCAAAGCTGAATTCGTTGTCCAGCGAACCGAGATTGGAGCCATACATCAGGGTATCTCGTGCCACCACCCCGCTGTCGTAGATGCGCACATCCAGAAATGGCGATATCAGGCCAACAATACCGTCGATCAGGTTGTTCATCCGGAAGGCACTGAACACGTACCCGGCCAGCATCATGCGGCGCTCGGCCCTGATCTCCGGAATCTCGCCGCCCTGGAACACCGGGTAGTACATCAGAAAACCAGCCTGATCCTCGGCCACAGACTCCTGCACCAGCACAACCTTGCCGGTAACCGTCGGGATAGCGTCATCCCTGGCCTGTTCCATGGCAGTACGGTGTATGGGGTCACTGAAAGCGTCATAACCCAGCGCCTTGCGATTACGCTCGGTGCCCGGCTCCAGATAAACCATGGGATAGTAGTAGGGCCCGGTACCCAGCGGTTTGACCAGATAATTGTAAAGCCCCTCCGCCCGAACCGAGGCAATGTGATCGGCCATTTCGCGGACACCAATACGCTCAACGTAGCCGATACCCTCAATGCCGGGGTAATAACGATTGATATCGACGTTGTCGACGTACTCTTTCCACTGATCGCGTGTGACTTTACCGGTGACAGCAAACAGACCGGCACTGCCGGCAAGAACCTGTTCGTAATTGAGCAGGCGTTCTTCAATCGCGGTCTTAAGCTGCAGGGACTGAGTTCGGAATCGGGCCTCGGTGCGATCTTCAACCAGCCGGATGGAGACCTGCCAAAGCAATACCGTCGCAACCACAGACACCAGGAATACCACCCAGGCGATCCAGGAATTGCGCAGTTTCAGCAACTGACGGAGGGGAAGATCCTTTTTGGTCATCATCGTGTTCGGCCCATTCCATGACCCGGTTTATTGTCGAATCCGGCGAGTATAACAAAAGTGTTCTTGAACCCACAGTTTGGCCGGCCGTTGGCGCTGAAGTGTGGCCGACAGCTTGGTCGGTGCTCCTGACACTCTTTGGAATTCAGGCTGGCTTGAGGAGGTACAGACGGGAGCTACGGTCGCAAAGCGCCGTTCTTTGAATACACAATCCTATCGGTTCATTGCTTAATAATCCGCGTTTGCTGCGTCCGGCGGAGAACCGCCAGGTTTCAGGGATTCCGAAAGAAAATCCAGCAGCAGCCTTATCTTCGGCGACAGATGACGGTTATGGGGATACACCGCCCAGATACCGTCATCGTCTTCCTGATAACGGGTCAGCACCGGAATCAACAGCCTGGAATCCAGTGCGCTCTGAACGTAGTAATCCGGAAGCTGAACAATGCCAATCCCCTTGAGGGCGGCATCAAGCAGGGCCCTGCCACTGTCGCAGCGGATGTTCCCCGTTACCCGCACGTTGCGCGGCTGGCCCAATTCCTGGAAGCGCCAGTAATCCAGGTTTCCCAGCAGGCAGTTGTGGTTCGCCAGTTCGGACAACGAGTGAGGCGTGCCGTGCGTGGCGAGATAATCGGGCGAGGCACACACGTATAGGGTTCGGGATGCGAGACGCCGGGCCATCAAGGTCGAATCCTGCAGCTTTCCCATGCGCACGGCAAGATCGTACCCCTCAGCGACCAGATCCAGTGTCTGGTTGGTAAGCTTCATGTCCACGTCGAGTTCGGGGTATCGCAAAACGAAGTCATTGACCAGCGGCGCAATGGATTTCTCTCCATAGGTCACCGGCGCAGTCAGCCTCAGCCTGCCTCGCGGGACCAGCTGCATGTTGGTAATAGAGCGTTCCGCCTGCTCCAGGGCATCAAGTACCTGCCGGCAGTGCTGGTAAAAGATCTGTCCGGCCTCGGTTACCGACACCCGGCGTGTGGTGCGGTAGAACAACCGCGTCGATAAGCGGGCCTCCAGGGCACTGACCTGACGGCTGACCTGTGCCGTCGACACATCCAGTCGCTTCGCGGCACGCGTGAAACTCTCGGTTTCAGCAACCGCCACAAACTCGTTTACCCCTTCCCAGCGATACATGGTTTTCCCTTTTTGCGTTGCACCACCCGATTATTGCACACACGTAAAGGTGATTTGATAAAAACAGCGATTATCAATCAAAGAGCCATAAATACAATATGGCCTTCGTTTGGGCATCCCGCCCTTCCTGAATAATCAATGGAGAACGTTATGGCTGAGATAATCAAATCAAAAGCAGCAATTGCCTGGGGCCCGGGTCAGCCACTGTCGGTTGAAGAGGTGGACGTGATGCCCCCGAAAGCAGGGGAAGTACGGATAAAAGTGATCGCAACCGGTGTATGCCACACCGATGCGTTTACCCTCTCGGGTGAGGATCCCGAGGGCAACTTTCCAGCAATCCTTGGCCATGAAGGGGGCGGCATTGTAGAGGCTATTGGTGAAGGCGTTACCAGTGTTGCCGTCGGCGATCATGTGATTCCTTTGTATACCCCCGAATGTGGCGAGTGCAAATTCTGCCTGTCCGGCAAAACCAACCTGTGCGGGAAAATCCGCGAAACCCAGGGCAAGGGGCTGATGCCCGATGGCACCAGCCGCTTCTACAAGGACGGCCAGCCAATCTATCACTACATGGGCTGCTCGACCTTCTCCGAGTACACCGTTCTGCCGGAGATTTCGCTGGCGAAGGTCAACAAGGAAGCCCCGCTGGAAGAGGTGTGCCTGCTGGGCTGCGGCGTAACCACCGGCATGGGCGCGGTCATGAACACTGCCAAGGTAGAAGAAGGCGCTACGGTGGCTATTTTCGGTCTCGGCGGCATCGGCCTCTCCGCGATTATTGGTGCAACCATGGCCAAGGCGAGTCGAATCATCGGCATCGATATCAATGACAGCAAGTTCGATCTCGCCCGGCAGTTGGGCGCAACTGACTGCATCAACCCCAAAGACTACGATAAGCCGATTCAGGAAGTGATCGTTGAACTGACTGACGGTGGCGTGGACTATTCCTTCGAATGCATAGGCAACGTCGATGTCATGCGGTCCGCACTGGAATGTTGCCACAAGGGATGGGGCGAGTCGGTCATTATTGGCGTCGCCGGGGCAGGCCAGGAAATTTCCACCCGCCCGTTCCAGCTCGTTACCGGTCGCGTCTGGAGAGGATCCGCCTTCGGCGGGGTCAAAGGCCGTTCCGAGCTACCTGGCATTGTTGAACGCTACATGCAAGGGGAGTTCAAGCTGAATGATTTCATCACCCACACCATGGGCCTCGATGACATCAACGAAGCCTTTGAGTTGATGCACGAAGGCAAGAGCATTCGCAGCGTTATCCATTTCGACAAGTGATGGTGAGGGCGGCCCGCCACTTCGGCGGGCCGCCCCGCAACGGAGTGTCCAATGACCCTTGAAAACCTGAGCAGTAACAAAAGTTTTGGCGGCTGGCACAAACAGTACAGCCATCCGTCCGAAAGCCTTGGCTGCGCTATGCGCTTCGCCATCTACCTGCCACCGCAGGTTGCCAACGGACAGAAAGTGCCGGTGCTTTACTGGCTTTCCGGCCTCACCTGCACAGACGAAAACTTCATGCAGAAAGCCGGCGCCCATCGCGCGGCTGCAGAACTGGGCATGGCCATCGTGGCACCGGATACCAGCCCCCGGGGCGATCACGTTGCCGACGATGAAAGCTACGATCTTGGCCAGGGGGCGGGCTTCTATGTAAACGCGACCGAAAGCCCATGGCATCCCCACTACCGCATGTACGACTATGCTCTCAATGAGCTGCCTGCACTGATCGAATCTGTTTTCCCGGTAACGAATCAACGCTCGATTGCGGGCCATTCAATGGGTGGTCATGGCGCCCTGGTTCTGGCTCTGCGCAACCCGGCGCGGTACCAGTCCGTGTCGGCCTTCAGCCCGATCAGCAACCCGGTAAACTGCCCATGGGGCAAAAAGGCCTTTACTGCCTACCTGGGCAAAGACAGCTCGCGTTGGGCCGAATACGACGCCAGCCTGCTGATGCGGGATGCAACACAGTTCGTACCGGCACTGGTCGACCAGGGGGACGCGGATAACTTTCTGACTGATCAACTTCGGCCAGAGGCGCTTGCGGCCGCAGCCAGCACCAGCAATTACCCGCTGGAGCTCAATTTCCGGGAGGGCTACGACCACAGCTACTTCTTTATCTCGAGCTTTATCGAGCAGCATCTGCGATTTCATGGCCGACATCTGGGGTGTGGCTCAAATCATTGATATCGAGACAGACTGGACGTAGGTTTTTCAGAGCAGTGGGAAATTGGCTCATATTGCAGCGGGGGGAGTGTTCGCTTTTGATGAGTCTTGCCGGGGATGTGGACGTTCGCGAAGCGAATATTCAGACTAGGGGTAACGCCCGGCTCACGCGCCGGTTTGGAGCTGCGAAGCAGCGGAAAACTGGTCGCTGTGCAGCCGATTGTTATGTATTCCTTGAAGTGCTAGATTGTGTATATAAATTGACAACCATACACATAGGTGCACCATGAGAACGAACATTGTCATTGACGATCAGTTGATGGCCGAAGCCCTCAAAGCCTCCGGCTACAAAACCAAAAAAGAAGCCGTTGAGCAAGGCCTGAAACTTCTGGTCCAGCTTAGCAAGCAGCAGGAAATTCGAAAGCTGCGAGGCAAAATCAAGTGGGAAGGCGACCTGGATGAAATGCGGAGCGCCGGATGATATTGGTTGATACCAGCGTCTGGATCGACTATTTCAACGGCGTCAAGAACCCGCACACTGACCTGTTGGATGCCTCAATAATCCACGGATCCATCGCTATCGGCGACCTCATATTTCTGGAAATCCTACAAGGCATCCGCAACGACAAACACTATCGTCAGACCAAACAAAGCCTGCTCTCGCTGGAACAGTATGAAATGTTTGGCAAAGACATGGCAGTTGTTTGCGCTGACAACTATCGGACACTCCGCAAAAAGGGCGTCACAATCCGAAAGACTGCCGACGTGATCATCGCGACCTTCTGCATAGAGAAAGAGCTACCACTGCTGTTTCTAGATAGCGACTTTATCCCTTTTGTCGATCACCTTGGACTTGAGCCTGCTCTGAGAGAAACATGACGCTGAAATTTGCGGCAGTTTTGGAGTGGTGAAGCCACGGAGAAACTGTCCGTCAACATTGACTTGTTATAGTTCTATACTGGGATATTGGATATATGCGTTAATAGTTGACAGTACGAAGTCATGCATCCTCTCCCATTCCTTTAAATATTTTTTATGGTAATCGTATTCTATTCTGATGCCATTAACTCCACCAAAATCTTTCCGGTCGTCTTCAGGAAACTGAAACGATAGAATCACCACACTCACATAGCATCGACCGATACGACAATTGATAACGATTGGGTTTCCAGAGGGTGTCACCATGTGAGG
Source organism: Marinobacter sp. ST-43 (assembly GCF_030541085.1). Classification (NCBI taxonomy): domain Bacteria; kingdom Pseudomonadati; phylum Pseudomonadota; class Gammaproteobacteria; order Pseudomonadales; family Marinobacteraceae; genus Marinobacter; species Marinobacter sp. ST-43. The sequence continues at coordinate 790 of NZ_JASSVO010000022.1, read as the reverse complement.
CTCATCTACGATAAATACGTCCGGCCCCCTGTCTTGCACTAGCTTCTGGCTTTCCGCTCCATAATTTCTTATATTGACATATGACCTCAAATTATATTCTTCTAAATAGCTAAATTCTTCGTAATCGCCATTTAGCGTTATCAACTCAAAAGACTGATCACTCGACAACATACCTATTCTAATTCTCAAAAGTCTATCCAAATTTTCTTCATTAAAATCATTATAATTTTCGTGGTTTTTGAAAATTAGACCTGGAATCAGAGCTTCAATATTTACCTGATCCCAAATTTCTTGAGCCCAAGGCTTGTAGGGATGGGCAATACTCTCAATATGGCTCTTCGGAATCTCTAGCTTTAAATTAACTGGCCTTAGAGTAAGCTCTACATTTTTCGAACTTTCCGCTTTCGAGGGGAATTCAAAGTATTCCGTTTTCTCTCCTCGATCTGCCTCTTCAGTTCCGCACGCACTTAAATATGCAACTGCAAACAATAAAAGTAGAACTCTGATCATTTGTGGACACCTACAACGCCCACAGCACGCGCGGCTGCGAAATGAAGGCAAAGCCGCAATGTAGCAGACGTCGCTGTGACTGTGATTGTTAAATATATTTACTCCATCCCCTTTACTACCCCATTCTTTTTCTTAAAGTATTCACTATTCGGGTCATAGCCCCCTCTGTCAGCCTAGTTGTCCAGTTGGCGATTTAGCCTGAATTTCACTAGTCGGGGCGGCATGGGAGCATTCATGCCACGTTATTCCGAAGAACGTAAAGCGGCCGTTTTGAATAAGT
>NZ_JASSVO010000021.1:0-48706 GCF_030541085.1 Marinobacter sp. ST-43 | reverse complement strand
TACGCATGAGCCGAAAGCACTGACTGGGTGAATGGATGTCAGATGCTATTATATCGCTCCAAGCCTTGTTATTGCAGGCTTTGGGCGTGAGTTCAGCTCGTTGAAGTCACGGATTCAGGAAACAGCTATAATCCGCGCATGCGGCAGGCGTATGGCTCCTGGAATGGTTGGGATTTTGGCCAGACCTTCACAACCTTTACCGATCTGGCTGCATTGCCAGAGATTCTGGACCAAGGTAAACAGGCTGCCTTTATCTATACCCGACAGCCGATGCTCCGCTATAACATGTCCGCTCCGGGTGGCAAGTTGATGGTCGCCCTCGAAAACCCGGAAGATGGTTTTGGCTCTGAATCCTATGGCGATCAGTCCTATCCGGATCTCGTAGCGCGCTATCAGACTCGCGGCAACTACGGTATCTACTCTGTTGCGGCCCTGTTGCGCCATCTGGAAGATGATGCTGCGGAGGACACCAAGGCAGCCGGTGCTGTATCTCTGAGTGCCCGTATTCCTACGTTTGGCCGTGATGACCTGCGTCTGCAGTACAGCTATGGAGCGCTTGGCCGTTACATGGGGCTGTTCACCTACCCGGATGTGGACCGGGCCGAGCAGGCGGCCGGAAAGGTTGAGCCGCTGAATACCTACGGGGTCACTGCTGCTTACCGCCACTTCTGGAATTCAACCTGGAGAAGTAACCTGACGGTTTCCCATACCGAGATTGTGGACGATCTGGAATTCTCTCCTGGGGGCACGCTCAGCTATTTCGACTCCTCCACCTCAGTCCACGCTAACCTGCTGTGGTCCGCTCATAAGAACCTGACTCTGGGTCTTGAGTATGCCTACTGGGACTTTGGCGAGATTGCAGGCAGCGGCAGCCAGCAGTATGAGCAGGTAATGGCTTCCGCCAAGCTGTCATTCTGATCAGCGATTTCCGTTGAGTTAAAACGAATATCAGGTATTTCATCGCTTGCCCCGGGTGCGCTGCACACCGGGGCTTTTTTGGGCCTGCCTGAAACTCGTTGCCGGATGTCAGGCATTAAAAAACCCCTCCGCGGAGGGGTTCTTTGCTTACACTGTTCCTGAAAGGATCAGCTGAAGGCCTGGATGCCAGTCTGGCCACGGCCCAGAATCAGGGCGTGGACGTCGTGGGTGCCTTCGTAGGTGTTAACTGCTTCCAGGTTCATAACGTGGCGGATAACGTGGTATTCATCAGCGATACCATTGCCGCCGTGCATATCGCGGGCTACGCGGGCGATGTCCAGGGCCTTGCCACAGTTGTTACGCTTCAGAAGGGAAACGGAATCCGGGGTGGCAATGCCGGCATCCATCATGCGGCCCAGCTGCAGCACAGATTGCAGTCCAAGGGTGATTTCAGTCTGCATGTCTACCAGCTTCTTCTGGATCAGCTGGTTGGCGGCCAGGGGCTTGCCAAACTGCTTACGCTCCAGGGTGTAGTTGCGGGCTGCATGCCAGCAGAATTCCGCAGCACCCAGGGCGCCCCAGCTGATGCCGTAGCGAGCCTTGGTCAGGCAGCTCAGCGGGCCTTTCAGGCCTTCAACTTCCAGGCGGTTTTCTTCAGGAACGAAGACTTCGTCCATAAAGATAGAACCGGTGTCGGAGGCGCGCAGCGAGAACTTGCCCTCAATCTTCGGGGTTTCCAGGCCCGTGGCGCCTTCGCGCTCGATCACAAAGCCGTTTACCACGCCGTCCAGCTTGGCCCAGACCACGCAAACGTCGGCAATCGGGGAGTTTGTGATCCAGGTCTTGGAGCCGCTCAGCAGGTAGCCGCCATCGACTTTCTTGGCTCGGGTTTCCATGCCGCCGGGGTCAGACCCGTGGTTGGGTTCGGTCAGGCCGAAGCAGCCAACAAACTCGCCAGAGGCCAGTTTCGGCAGAATACGCTTTTTCAGCTCTTCTTTGCCGTAAGAGAAGATCGGGTACATCACCAGTGAAGACTGTACGCTCAGCGCGGAGCGGTAGGCGGAGTCGACCCGCTCAACTTCCCGTGCGATCAGGCCGTAGCATACGTGGTTCAGGCCGGGACCGCCGTACTCTTCCGGCAGGGTGGCACCCAGCATGCCCAGTTCACCCATTTCGGTGAAGATGCTGCGGTCGAATTTTTCGTGGCGGTTTGCCTCGACGATGCCGGGCATCAGACGGTTATCGCAGAAGCTGCGAATGCTGTCGCGTACCTGACGCTCGGTTTCGTCCAGTTGTGATTCAAAGTTCAGCAGGTCGTCCCAAGGTGCGGAAGCCATTGTTGTTCTCCTGAAAAGTTAGTTGGAAACCCGTTCAATTACAGCAGCAATGCCCTGGCCTACACCAATGCACATGCTGATCAGAGCGTAACGGCCACCGGTACGTTCGAGTTGGCGTACCGCCGTCAGGGCAATCCGGGCGCCGGAAGCGCCAAGAGGGTGCCCCACGGCGATGGCACCGCCGTTCGGGTTGAGTCTGGAATCGGAAGGATCGATTCCGAGTTTGGTGGTGCAACCGAGAACCTGGGCGGCGAACGCCTCGTTGATCTCGATTACATCCATGTCTTTTAGTGTCAGGCCTGCTCGGGCAAGGGCTTTCTGGCTTGCCGGAACCGGGCCGTAGCCCATTACATTGGGCGCAACGCCGGCGATGGCAGCCGATACGATACGTGCGCGGGGCTGGATGCCAGCCCGCTTGCCGGCTTCTTCGGAGCCGATAATCAGGGCGGCAGCGCCATCGTTCACGCCGGAGGCGTTGCCGGCAGTAACCACGCCATCTTCAGCCAGCGAGCGAAGATTGGAAAGCGCCTCGAGGTTGGATGTAGGCCTTGGATGCTCGTCGTCCTGCACGGTCAGTGGCGGTTGCTTGCGCCCCTGAGGCACCGAAATGGGCAGGATCTCGTCCTTGAAGAAGCCTTCCTGGCGGGCCGCCTCGTAACGGGCCTGACTTTGCGCGGCAAAGCGATCCACTTCCAGTCGGCACAGGTTAAGTTCGCGCGCAATGTTGTCTGCGGTTTCAGGCATGGTGTCAGAACCGAACTGACGTTCGATCAGTGGGTTCGGGAAGCGCGCGCCAATGGTGCTGTCAAAGGCCCGGAATTCACGACTGTAAGGTGATTCGGACTTGGCCAGCACAAACGGCGCGCGGCTCATGGTCTCGGCACCACCGGCTACAAACAGCTCACCTTCGCCACAACGGATAGCGCGGGCAGCATCGATGATGGCGGCAAGGCCTGAGCCGCACAGCCTGTTAACGGTCTGGCCACCGGTTTCAACCGGCAAGCCTGCCAGCAGTCCGGCGTGCCGCGCCAGGTTGCGGGCATCTTCACCGGCCTGGTTGGTGCAGCCGGCAATCACGTCTTCATAATTATCCGGAGCAAAGGCGTTGCGCTCAATGAGTGCGCGAATGACCTCGGCCAGCAGGTCGTCGGGGCGAACCTTGGCCAGGGCGCCTGCATGCCGCCCAAATGGTGTTCTCAAGCCATCATAGATGTATGCGTTCATAAGAATTGCCGTATCGATTATGGTTAGGTAATTCCGAACTGCGGAATATAGTTTTGTAAATGATATTGGAAAAGACTAATCTGGGTCTATCTCAATTGCAAGAATTGTTCATCATTGGTGGCTGACTGGTTTATGAATGGAACTCTTCGCTGGCTGCTGGCTTGTGCCGTGGTCATGGAGCTTGTCGCGATTTGTCTGCAGAGCAAAGCCCTTAGCGCCTCTGCCGGGCTGGTATTCATCCTGGTGTTTGTTCTGGGCGCGATGCGCCTTCAGGTCTATGCAAGGACGTTGTTCCTGCTTTCCCTCACGTTTAGTGCTGGTTTGTTTGTGACCGGCCGTCTCGGAATGGACGGTGCCCTTGATGCGTTGTCGGATGCAGCGTTCTATTCGGCGTTTTTGGGCAGCCTGGGGATGATGCAGTGCCTGGTGCGCCGCTTTGAAGTCCTCAGGCGTATCCACGATGTGCTGCTCGGGGGTCGGGTATCCCTTTTATACCCAAAGTATGCGGCGGTGAGCTGCGGTATTGCCTCGGTACTCAGCTTCGGGATGATGAGCCTTTTATGCGGCACCCTGGCGGACAGTCTCAAAGAGCGGGGCATTGAGGGCGCGGCGCGGCTGCAGTGGCTCAGGAGTGTGCTGATCAGCGCCTTGCGGGGATTTGCGCTGGTGCCGTTGGTGGCGCCAACCAGTGTGGCGGTCGCCATTCTGACCCGGGAGCTGCCGCAGCTGAGCTGGTCTTCGCTTTTGCCTTTTGGTTTTGTCGCAGCGTTACTGATGATTGTGGTTGGCTGGGTGCTGGAAAGGCAGCGGTTCAGGGAAATCAGCAGTGAGCGGGTTGCCCTGGACGGCTGGCCCGCCGGAACCGGTAAGTTAGTCGTACTGGTCCTGGTGGTGTTTGCCTGTATGGGGTTGCTGGTGGCGCTGGCGGGAGTGAAAGTTTCGGTGGCGGCTATGCTGGCGGTTCCAGCGGTTACCCTGGCCTATATGTTGTGGCAGGAGCGCTCTCCGGGGGCCACGGTGGCAGAGGGGGTGGGCCAGTTGGCAGTAATGTCCAACGAGATGGCGATCTTTGCCGGGTCGGCCATGCTGGGGGTGTCGATTGCCACTGTGGTGCCTGCAGATCTGTTTGACGGGCTTGTGGTGAGCGGGTGGGGCAGTTACCTGATTGCAGCTGCTGGCTTGTTAATCATGCCATTGTTTTCCATGGCGGGCGTGATTCCGATTACCGTGCTCAGCGTTCAGTCCGGCATGCTTGCGCAACTGGTAGCTAGCGGCGCTGACCCGATGCTGGTGGCAATTGGCCTGGTTATTGGTTTCTCACTGGCAATGATGGTGTCGCCGTTCGGGCCGTCGGTGATGTTGCTGTCACGGTTTGGTCAGGTTTCCCGCAACGTAGTGGCCTTTCAGTGGAACGGTGTTTTTGTCTTGCTGGTGGTGCCGCTGTTGCTGTTATTGCTGGCGGTGTTTGCGGTGATTCTGCCGGCCCCGGGCTGACCGGCAGAATCGGCTTGCGGGTTAGTAGCCGCGGGTTATGTCGACTATTCCTGTGATGGCTCGCCCGCTGGCGTGGTCCCGGATTTTCCCGGTGATCTGCTCCAGGGTGGCATCCCGAAGAGTTCGCGCCGAAATGTGCGGCGTGATTGTGATGTCGGTTCGCTCCCAGAACGGGTGGCCAGCCGGCAAAGGTTCCTTGCGGAACACATCCAGGGAGGCCCGCTGCAGTTTCTCCTCATTCAGGGCTCTGAGCAGGTCTTCTTCCACGAGGTGCTCCCCCCGGCCGACGTTGATCAGCACCGCACCCGGCTGGAGCTGGCTGAACAGGTCGTAGTTGAGGATGTTTTCGGTTTCGCTGGTCAGTGGCAGGGTGTTAACCAACACTCGCGTTGTCCCCAGAAACTCTCCGAGTTGCCCGTTGCCTGCGAAGGTGCGCACGCCTTCTACCGTGTGCTCACTCCTGGCCCAGCCGTTTACCGTATAGTCCAGGCTTGCCAGTGTGCTGGCCACACGCTTGCCGATGTGCCCTAGCCCCATAATGCCGATGGGCCACTCTTTCCGGCTGATGGGGCGGTGTATCTTCCACAGGCGCTGGCGTTGCTGCTCCCGGTACAGCTCCATCTGCCGGCTGACTTCCAGTATCTGGTGCAGTACATGCTCGGCCATCTGTACTGACATGCCGGCATCTTCCAGTCTTACCACGGTAAGGTCTGCCGGCAGGTTGGGCACTTTCAGCAATCCGTCGATACCGGCGCCCAGGTTGAAAACGGCCTTCAGGTGGGTCTCACGCTCGAACAGTTGTGCCGGTGGCTGCCATACGATGGCGTAGTCTGCATTTATCGCCGGGCCGTCCGGATCCCAGACATAAATGTCTGCTTCTGGTAGCAGTTGTTTGATAGGTACGGTCCAGCGCTCTGGTTTGGGATCGCCCGCTACAAAAAGTACCTTCATACATGCTCCTGAGTAGTGTTTGTTGTCGTGCATATGACTTTGTTCCGCATTGCAGAATAAAGTATCGCTATACTATGGTAAAGGTTGCCCGGGTTTCCTTCATGGTTATTTCGTGGCATCGGGTAATGCCAGTGTTTCGAATCTGGCATGAAATTTGATGGCAGATTGTGGTTCTTGAGTTTCTCATAGACTAGAATATGTCCAATTTTCACGCCCACGGTTCTTCAGGCTATCCGTGACAGGCAACGCAGTTCAGGAAATAGGCAAGTTATGGCAAAAAAACAGCAGGACAACTCACCGGAGTTGCAAGTGGCATCCGGTGATGGTGAGCCGGTTCAGCCGGGTAAGGATCGCAAGTTTGTGGAGGCATTGTCCCGGGGGCTGGATGTTCTGCGCGCGTTCAGTCAGGGGTCTGTCATTCTCGGCAACCAGGACATTGCCAGAATTACCGGCCTTCCCAAGCCCACCGTTTCGCGCATGACCTATACGCTGACCAAGCTGGGTTATCTGGGCTACAACCAGCAGCTGGAAAAGTATCAGCTTAGTTCCGGCGTGCTGGCTCTGGGTTACGCCTATGTATCAAACCTGAAGGTGCGTCAGCTGGCCAAGCCCTACATGGACGAGTTCGCCCGGCAAACCAACATGTCGGTTGGTCTGACTTGTCGCGACCGCTTGCACATGATTTATGTAGAAAACCGGCTGCCGCCTGAAGCAACCCTCCTGCGGATGGATATTGGCCTGAAGCTGCCTATGTCGACAACCTCTGCAGGGCGCGCCTATTACTGCGCGATCAGCGACCCGGCCCGCAAGCTGATCGACGATGCCATGGCGAAGAAGTACGGTGAAAAATGGCCGGAAATTAAAGAAGGCCTGGACCAGGCCATGGAAGATTACCGGGAGCACGGTTTCTGCCTGTCGCTGGGAGACTGGGATCGGAACATTAACTCCGCCGGTGTACCTATCCACCTGCAGGATGGCACTACGATGGTTCTGACCTGTGCGGCGCCGTCGTACCTGGTGCCTGGCGACAAGTTGCGCGACTCCTATGCTCACCAGCTGGCTATGTTAGCCCGGGATATTGAATCGCTCGGTGTCTAGGCCAGGCTGCCGGTAGCCGGCCGGATCAGACAGAAAGGCATAAAAAAACCGCAGACGAAAGTCTGCGGTCAGACTGCTGACAAACCCTCGCCATCGCGGCGGGGGGTTGTTGTAATTGGGGTATCGACTTTTCAGAGGCTGCCCCATGCTCAAAGAGCCGTCCCCGCAACAACACGAACTCGAGATGGTCAGTCTCGAATCGCTGGTCCCCGACAACCACCTTCTTCGCAAGATTGATCAGTACATCGATTTTGAGTTCATCCGTGATCGGGTTCGGCATTTGTATTGCTCGAACAATGGTCGGCCGGCGCTCGATCCGGTGGTGCTGTTCAAGATGCTGTTTCTGGGCTATCTGTTCGGCATTCGCAGTGAGCGGCAGTTGGTGCGGGAGATACAGGTCAACGTGGCGTATCGCTGGTTCTTGCGCTTCAACCTGACTGACAAGATTCCAGACGCTTCCACCCTGAGCCAGAACCGCCGGCGGCGGTTCCAGGACAGCAGCATCTATCAGGAAATCTTCGATGAGATCGTGCTTCAGGCGATGGGCTATGACCTGGTGGGTGGCGAAGTACTTTATACCGACAGCACGCATCTCAAGGCGAATGCCAACAAGAACAAGTACGACCTGAAACAGGCTGAGGAGAAGGTGGCGGCCTACCTGGACAGCCTGGAAGACGCCATCGAAGGTGATCGCAAGGCTCAGGGTAAAAAGCCCTTGAAAACGAAGCTGTCTGAGCAGACACCCAAGACCAAAGACACCAAGATCAGCCGCACCGATCCGGACAGTGGTTACATGGTTCGGGAAGGCAAGCCCAAGGGCTTCTTCTACCTGGACCACCGAACTGTCGATGGCCGCAACGCCATCATCACCGACAGCTACGCCACGCCAGCCAATCTGCATGACAGCCGTCCCTATCTCGATCGACTGGATCGACAATGTGAGCGCTTTGGCTTCGACGTCTGGGGCGTCGGACTGGATGCGGGTTACTACACCGCCGGTATCTGCAAGGGCTTGGAAGACCGGGGTATCTACGGGGTCATGGGCTATCGGCGACCGAATAAACCCAAAGGCTATCTCCCTAAACGGGTCTTCACTTACGATCCCGAGACCAACAGCTATCGCTGTCCGCAAGGCCGGCAACTGATTTATGCCACCACCAACCGCCTGGGCTACCGGGAGTACAAATCCAACCCCGCTCAGTGCAAAGACTGCCCGCTACTGCATCAGTGCACCCGCAGCGCCAACCACGTCAAAGTGCTCACCCGCCATGTCTGGCAAGACAGTAAGGATCGAACGGACAGTTACCGATTAACGCCGTGGGGTAAAGCGCTCTACAAACAACGACAAGAAACGGTGGAACGGTCATTTGCCGATGCCAAACAACTCCATGGTCATCGCTACGCTCGCTTGCGAGGGATCTCCAAGGTGCGTGAGCAATGCCTGTTGGCCGCCGCAGCCCAGAATATGAAGAAGATTGCGCAGATCCTGGCGCGTCTTTTATGGCTCAAATCCCTTGGTATGCCTGGGTTACAGAGGCGAATCCGGAAATGGGCCCGGAAACTGGCTTTGCTGAAGTATTGGCAATCTGGTCAGGAGTATTGGGCTAACTCCATGGCTAACTAAATTTAAAGCGCCCAAACGCAACGAACCCCGGAAAAACCGGGGTTCGTCAGCAGTCTAACCGCAGACGAAAGTCTGCGGTTTTTTTATGCCTGAACCGAAACGGTGGTTGAAATAAGGGCTAAACTTGTATTAAATCGTTAATTGATTTCGCTAGATAAAACCATATTTCATAAAAGGCGAGGGGAGATTATGTCAGAGGTTGTTGCTTATACCCGTGAAGGGAATGTTGGTGTCATTTCCGTAAACTACCCGCCGGTCAATGCCTTGAGCCATGCTGTGCGTGCCGGTCTGGTTGCCGCCCTGGAACAGGGCCAGAAGGATGCAGAAGCAGACATCCTCCTGCTGGTATGTGAAGGCCGTACGTTCATTGCTGGCGCGGACATCCGTGAATTTGGCAAACCTTTGCAGGAGCCGGGTCTTCCCGATGTGATCAATGCCTATGAATCCAGCGACAAGCCCATTGTCGCCGCTATACACGGAACCGCCCTGGGTGGCGGGCTGGAAACGGCCCTGGGTTGTCATTACCGGGTCGCCCTGCCGTCTGCCAAGGTAGGTTTACCTGAGGTAAAGCTTGGCCTGTTGCCCGGTGCTGGCGGTACCCAGCGCCTGCCTCGCCTTGTGGGTGCCCAGAAGGCACTGGAAATGATTAGGTCTGGCAACTTCGTAGGCGCCAGAGACGCGCTGGCTCTGGGCATTGTTGATGCTGTTGAAGGCGGTGACGATATTCGCCAGGTTGGGCTGGCCTATGCGCGGAAACTGGCAGCTGAAGGTGCTCCGGTGCGCAGGGTGCGTGATATTGCCGACAAGGTTGAAGCTGACAAGGGCAGCGATGTCTTTGACCAGTTCCGTGCTGGTCTGGCCAAAAAAGCCCGTGGCCTGTTCTCTCCTTTCAAGTGTGTCGACGCCGTAGAAGCCGCTTTCACCCTGCCGTTTGCCGAGGGCCTGAAGCGTGAGCGTGAACTGTTCAAGGAATGCATGGAATCGCCGCAGCGTGCTGGCCTGATTCATTCGTTCTTTGCCGAGCGCGAGGTTTCCAAGGTCAAAGGCCTGGCCAAGGATACTCCGGTACGTGAGGTGAAGAGTGTGGGTATTATCGGTGCCGGCACCATGGGTGGTGGTATTGCCATGAACTTCGCCAATGTGGGCATTCCTGCCACCATCGTTGAGGTCAAGCAGGACGCGCTTGATCGAGGCCTTGCCGTAATTCGCCGTAACTACGAAAACTCCGCCAAGAAAGGCAAGCTCACTGCAGAGCAGGTGGAAGAGCGTATGGCGCTGATCAAAACCAGCCTGAGCTATGACGATTTCCGTAATGTGGATCTGGTGATCGAAGCCGTATTTGAGAATATGGCTATCAAGAAAGAAATCTTCGCCAAGCTGGATGAAGTGTGCAAGCCGGGCGCCATTCTGGCGTCCAACACCTCGACCCTCGACATTGATGAAATTGCCTCGGCCACCCATCGTCCCGAAGACGTTGTGGGTATGCACTTCTTTAGCCCGGCTAACGTAATGAAGCTGCTGGAAAATGTTCGTGGCAGCAAGACGTCTGACGAGGTGAAGGCCACTGTGATGGCCGTAGCGAAGAAAATTAACAAAGTCGGCGTCATGGTCGGTAACTGTCACGGCTTCGTTGGTAACCGGATGCTTCATAAACGCGGTGCCGAGGCCATGGCGCTTGTAAACGAAGGTGCTTCGCCGCAGCAGGTGGACAAAGTGCTGACCGACCTCGGCTTCCCGATGGGGCAGTTTGCGATGTCTGACCTGGCCGGCATTGATGTCGGTTATCGTATTCGTGAAGAGCGTCGTAACGCCGGTGAAGATGTGCCGGCCAGTTGGATGGACAAGCTGGTTGAGCAGGATCGTCTGGGGCAGAAAACCCAGGCTGGCGTATACAAATATGAGGAAGGTAGCCGCGCGCCGGTTGTCGACCCGGAAGTGGAACAGCTGATTGAAAGCTTCCGCGCGGAACAGGGGATCGTAGCCCGGGAGGTTACCGACCAGGAAATCCTTGAGCGTTGCATGTATGTAATGGTCAACGAAGGTGCCAAGATCCTGGAAGAAGGCATTGCCGACCGGTCACTGGACATCGATGTGGTCTGGATCTACGGATATGGTTTCCCCGCGTATCGTGGCGGCCCCATGTTCTGGGCAGATCAGGTTGGGCTGGACAATATTCTGGCGGCAGTGAAGAACTACAACAACACAGTGGGTGGCGAGCAGTGGAAGCCTGCACCGTTGCTCGAGAAGCTGGTGGCGGAAGGCCGCAAGTTCAGCGATCTATAATTATAAGGAGTTCATCTTATGTCTGATGCTGTCATCGTTTCGACCGCGCGTACCGGCCTTGGCAAGTCCTATCGTGGTGCCCTGAACAACACGCACAGTGTTGATCTGGCCGGGCACGTTATCCAGCACGCCGTTGAGCGTGCAGGAATCGACCCTGCCATCGTTGAAGATGTCATTCTGGGCGCAACCTTTCACGAAGGTTGTCAGGGCAAGAACATGGCACGCCTGGCGGCTATTCGTGCCGGGCTCCCGGTAACCACGGCCGGGCTGTCAATTAACCGGTTCTGCAGCTCCGGCCTGCAATCCATTGCTATTGCTGCGCAGCGCGTGATCTCGGAGAAGGTACCTGCCATCGTGGCTGGTGGCGTAGAGTCCATCTCCCTGGTTCAGAACGACAAACTTAATGGCTTCCGTGCTACTAACGAATGGCTGATGAAGAACAAGCCGGAACTGTACCTGTCGATGATCGAAACGGCCGATATTGTCGCCCAGCGTTACAACGTAAGCCGTGAAGCGCAGGATGAGTACGCACTGGTTTCCCAGCAGCGCACCGCCGCGGCCCAGCAGTCCGGCAAGTTTGACGACGAAATTGTACCTTTTGACGCCACTATGCTGGTTAAAGACAAAGAAACCGGTGAAGTGAGCGAAAAACAGGTAACCCTGGACCGGGACGAGTGCAACCGCCCGAATACTACATTGGAAGGGTTGGCGTCACTGGACGCGGTACGTGGCCCGGGCCAGTTTGTTACCGCGGGCAACGCCAGCCAGCTTTCTGATGGCGCCTCTGTGTGTACGGTCATGGACAGCACCTATGCCGAAAAGCATAACATCGAGCCCATGGGCATTTTCCGTGGCTTTGCTGTTGCAGGCTGTGAGCCGGACGAGATGGGCATCGGCCCGGTGTTTGCTGTTCCACGCCTGCTTGCCCGTAACGGCCTGACCATGGACGACATTGACCTGTGGGAGCTGAACGAAGCCTTTGCATCCCAGGTGGTCTACTGCCGCGACCGTCTGGGTATTCCGATGGAAAAACTCAACGTGAATGGCGGCTCTATTTCTGTGGGTCACCCCTATGGTGTGAGCGGTTCCCGCCTTACCGGCCATGCCCTGATTGAAGGCAAGCGCCGGGGTGCCAAATATGTGGTGGTCACCATGTGCATTGGCGGCGGTCAGGGCGCAGCCGGCCTGTTCGAAGTGGTATAAACGGAGAGCGCCGTCATGCAGCAGAAAATCGTCAGTACCCGGGACCTGGCTTTCCAGCTTTATGAACTTCATGAAGTAGAGAAGGTGCTCAGATTTGAGCGCTATCAGGACCATAGTCGTGAAACGCTGCAGGCGGCGCTGGACCTGGCGCTGAAAGTTGCCGCAGAGGAGTTCGCACCCCATGCTCGCTTGGTGGATGAAGAAGAGCCGACCTTCGAGAATGGCCGTGTGCACATGCGCCCGGAAGTTCACAAGGCGCTGGACGTACTGAAAAGTACTGGTCTGATGGCGGCCAGTCAGGACTACGAGCGCGGTGGCATGCAGCTGCCCAGTGCGGTTGCCCAGATGTGTGTGGGGATGCTCAAAGGAGCCAACGTAGGGACTCAGGGCTACGCCGGGCTGACTATTGCGGCAGCTAACCTGATTCTCGCCCATGGCTCCGACGAGCAGAAAAGCCGCTACGCCGAGCCGATGCTGGCGGGGCGTTTTTTCGGCACCATGTGCCTGACCGAGCCCCATGCAGGTTCCTCTCTGGGAGATCTGCGCACTCGCGCGGAGCCACAGGCGGATGGCAGTTATAGGTTATTTGGTAACAAGATCTACATCTCCGGTGGTGATCACGAGCTGAGCGAGAACATCATTCATATGGTACTCGCTCGTTTACCTGGGGCCCCGGCCGGCGTAAAAGGAATTTCCCTGTTTCTGGTGCCGAAGGTCCTGGTTAACGAAGATGGCTCTTTGGGTGGGCGCAACGATGTCGCCCTGGCTGGCCTGATTCACAAAATGGGATACCGTGGCACGACGTCTACCATGTTGAACTTTGGTGAGGCAGCGGGGGCGGTCGGGTATCTGGTTGGCGCGCCCCACGAGGGCCTGGCTGCCATGTTCCATATGATGAACGAAGCCCGGATTGGCGTTGGTCTGGGTTCGGTGATGCTGGGTTACACCGGCTATCTTCATGCGCTTGAGTATGCCCGCGAGCGGCAGCAAGGGCGTCCGGTTGGAGAAAAGGATCCGGAGAGCCCCCAGGTGCCTCTGATCCGCCATGCCGATATCCGGCGCATGCTGCTGGCCCAGAAGGCCTATGTGGAAGGAGGGCTGGCGCTTTGTCTGCAAGGTGCGGTCTTGGTGGACGAAAAGAAGTTTGCGGAAACTGGCGAGCAGCGCGAGCTTGCCGCCGGGCTGCTCGACTTGCTCACGCCGGTGATCAAGTCCTGGCCCTCCCGTTATTGTCTCGAAGCTAACAGCCTGGCAATTCAGGTGCATGGTGGCTACGGATACACCCGGGAATATCCGGTGGAACAGTTCTACCGGGATAACCGACTTAACCCGATCCACGAGGGTACCCATGGTATTCAGGGCATGGACCTGCTTGGCCGCAAGGTTTCCATGGCCGATGGCCGGTATTATCGCGAACTGGTGCGAAGGATTGAAGCCACTATTGCCGAGGCCCGCAAGCAGGAACGGCTGGCTTCTAATGCCGGCCTGCTTGAGCGGTCCCTGTCAGCAATGATTGAAGCTACCCGGGTGATCAATGAGGTAAAGGCCTCCGGTGACAAGGAAAAAGCACTGGCAAATGCCACTCTGTACCTGGATGCCTTCGGGCAGGTAATTGTCGGCTGGCTCTGGCTGCGACAGGCCCTGAAAGCCCTTGCTGGAGTCAGTGGGGCCGGTGATCAGCCTGAGTCCTTCTATCAGGGCAAGTTACGCGCCTGTGATTATTTTTGCCGGTATGAATTGCCGGGCGTGCTAGCAACGGCTGAGTTGCTGCAATCGGTGGACTCAACGGCACTGGATATGTTTGACGAGGCATTCTGACCGGCCTCGCCAACTCTGAATCAACACAAAAACAACAGGAGTCAGGGTAATGGACAGACAAGCAAAGGCGGTGGTCTGCCGGGAGTGGGGTAAGCCTGTACAGATTGAACAGATTACTGTGGAGGGGCCAAGGCGCGGCGAGATAACTATCAAGGTTGCCGCCTGCGGCGTGTGCCACAGCGACCTTTCAGCCACCACCGGAAAGATTCAGTATCCACCGCCATTGGTACTGGGCCACGAGGCGGCCGGTGTGGTGGTTGAAGTTGGCGAGGGTGTGGAAGGCTTCAGTGAAGGCGACCACGTTGTTAGTTCGTTTATCTCAATGTGCGGCAAGTGCCGCCAGTGTGTGCGTGGCCATCCGGTGCTGTGCGAAAACGCCCGCAAGGCGATGTTCACACTGCCCGATGGAACCGTTCGAACCCGCGACAGTCATGGCGAGCCACTGAATGTGTTCGGCGCCTGTGGCGTGATGGCGGAGTACGCAACCCTGCACGTGGATAACTGCGTGAAAGTTGCCGAAGATGTGCCGCTGCAGAATGCCGCGCTGGTGGGCTGTGCCGTGATGACCGGTGTGGGTGCTGTATTTAATACTGCCGGGCTGGAGCCGGGTTCCAGGGCTGCGGTATTCGGTATTGGCGGTGTTGGCCTGAACGCCGTTCAGGGCTGCGCAACCGCCGGTGCCGAAATGATTGTGGCGGTGGACAACAACCCGAAAAAGCTCGCCATGGCGCGGGAATTCGGTGCCACCCACACGATTGACCTCAACGAAGTGGATGATGCCGCCAAGGCCATCAGAAAACTGACCGGCGGCGTGGATTACGCCTTTGAGTGTGTTGGTGCCGGTGCCGTGGTTGAGCAAGCCTATAAGTCTCTCGGGCGCGGTGGTACCGCCGTCGTGGTGGGCGTTGCTGACCCGAAAGACAAAACCTCGATTACTACGCTCACCCTGCCGGCCGACGAGCGCACCCTGAAGGGCAGCTGGCTGGGTTCAGCCCGGCCGCAACACGATTTTCCGCGACTTCTGGGTTTGTACCGTGCGGGTAAACTTAAACTCGATGAGCTGATCACCCAGACTTACTCCATAGATGAAGCTGTTCAGGCCTTTGACGATATGATCTCGGGCAAGAACGCGCGTGGCGTGATTGTCTTCGACTGAGGGAAAAACATGAAGATTCTGAACAAGAACTACATCAATGGTAGCTGGGTCGACTGGAACGGCGACATGGCGGATGTGCATGAAGCGGCCACCGGCGACGTGATTGCCCGGGTGCCCATGTCCGATCCGGGACAGATGGAGCTGGCAATTGCCGCTGCGCATGCAGCATTTGAGGTCTGGTCTGAAAGTTCTGTAGAGCAAAGGGTGAACGTGCTTGGCCAGCTGCATGCTGGACTCAAGCAAAGGGCACCGGAAATTGCGGAAGCGGTCAGCCGGGAAGTGGGCATGCCACTGAAGCTTGCCACGGCAATCCAGGCTGGCCTGCCGGCAACTGTAACCAAGACCTATACCGATATGTTGCCGGAGTTTCCGTTCGTTGAGCAGTCTGGTAACTCGGAAGTGCAATATGCGCCGGTCGGTGTGGTGGGCTGTATTACGCCCTGGAACTACCCGCTGCATCAGATCATTCTGAAGGTAGTACCCGCGATTGCTGCCGGCTGCACTGTTGTGCTGAAGCCCTCTGAGATTGCGCCGCAGGCAGCCTTTATCCTCGCTGACATTCTGGATGAAACCGACCTGCCGGCGGGTGTGTTCAACATGGTATGCGGGGCCGGGCAAACCGTTGGTGAAACCCTGATCCGGCATCCGGATGTGCGCATGCTGTCATTCACCGGCTCCACCCGCACCGGTCATGCCATTGCCCATGCCGCTGCGGATGACTTCAAGCGAATTGCGCTGGAAATGGGCGGCAAATCGGCATCGGTTGTTTTATCGGACGCTGACCTGGAAGCCGCAGTAAAAGGCACAGTGAGCAACTGCCTGCTCAACTCCGGACAAACCTGCACCGCCCTGACCCGGCTGCTGGTGCCCGCCGATCGCCATGACGAGGCGTGCAAGCTGGCGGCTGCAGCCGCGGCCAGAATGACCCCGGGCAACCCGCTGGACGAAGCCACCCGTTTGGGCCCCTTGGCCTCCGCGCAGCAGCGGGACCGGGTAGTGGATTACATCCGGCTCGGTGTTGCGGAAGGCGCCACCCTGGTAGCCGGCGGCCCGGACGCGCCGGAAGGCCTGGACAAGGGTTACTTTGTACAGGCAACCGTGTTTGGCAATGTAGACCCGAACAGCACAATCGCCCAGGAAGAGATTTTCGGCCCGGTGCTGTGCGTGATTCCCTACAACGATGAGGCAGAAGCCTTGCGTATCGCCAATGGCACTGCCTACGGGCTGTCTGGAGCGGTCTGGTCGGCGGATCGGGAAAAGGCAAAGGCTTTTGCCGCAAAACTCCGGACCGGACAGGTGACGGTGAACGGTGGCGGCTTTAACCCGCTGGCTCCCTTTGGTGGCTTCGGCCATTCCGGTATCGGACGGGAGTTCGGCAAGTGGGGGCTTGAGGAGTTTCTGGAAGTTCGCTCGCTGCAGCTGTAATCGCAAGACAACGAAGGAGCCGCAGCAGCGGCTCCTTCACGTTTAAGGGCCGGAAATGTTTATCAACAACAAAAGAGTGATGCCGTGAAAACACGAATTACGGAATTATTTGGAATCGAACACCCGATCGTACAGGGTGGCATGCACAATGTAGGCTTTGCCGAACTGGCATCGGCGGTATCCAATGCCGGTGGTCTGGGCATGATTACCGCCCTGACCCAGCCTACGCCTGAACATCTCGCCAGTGAAATCGCCCGCTGCCAGCAGATGACGGATAAACCCTTCGGCGTAAACCTGACCTTCCTGCCGTCCTTCAACGCGCCGCCTTATCCCGAGTACATTGACGTCATCATCCGCAGCGGTGTCAAGGCGGTTGAAACCGCCGGCCGCAGCCCCGAGCAGTACATGGAGCAGTTGAAGGCTGCGGGTATCAAGGTTATCCACAAGTGCACATCTGTTCGCCACGCTTTGAAGGCCGAGCGAATCGGTTGTGATGCCGTCAGTGTGGACGGCTTTGAATGCGGCGGCCATCCCGGTGAGGATGATGTGCCAAACTTCATCCTGCTGCCTCGTGCGGCTGAAGAGCTGAAGATACCTTTCATTGCATCTGGCGGGATGGCCGATGGCCGGAGCCTGGTAGCGGCTATGGCATTGGGTGCCGAAGGCATGAATATGGGCACCCGTTTTCTGGCCACCAAAGAAGCGCCGGTTCATGAGAACGTGAAACAGGCAATTGTGGACGCCAATGAACTACAGACCCGGCTGATCATGCGTAACCTGAAGAACACCGAGCGGGTGATGGATAACGCAGCCGTGCGGGAAATCATCCGGATTGAGAGTGAAAAGGGTGACCAGGAAACCATTGACGATATCCGCCACCTTGTCACAGGTGCAAAGGGTAAGCTGGTGCTGCAGGAAGGCAAGATGGATGAAGCTGCCTGGAGTTGTGGCATGGTTGTTGGGTTGATTAATGATATCCCTTCATGCGATGAGCTGGTCAGCAGAATCATGGAAGAGGCTGAAGGGATTGTGCGCCAGAGACTTTCCGGCTTTTTGTAATTGAATTGCCCGGAGGGTGTCTCACCCTCCGGGCAGGACCGTCTCAGGCCAGGGCCTTTTCCCTTCTTTCGTATTTCTTGTGCGTCAGTGCGGCGGCGACGACCGCAGGAATGATCAACGCAGCACTAATAAGAGACAATTCCAGATTGGTCAGCGGAACCGGTCCGCCACCGGGGATGGCAAGGATCATGCCACCGGCAATGAGTCCCAGCCGGATTGGCCATTGCAACAGCTTGCTTGCTGCCAGAGAGCCTACCCCGATCAGCCAGCCTTGCATCGCCGATGCTATCAACGTTACCCCGATCAGTGCTTGTACAATCACCAGGAGAATCTCGCTCCAGGTGCCTTGGAAGATCAACGCCGGATTAAGCACAAACAGGAACGGGATAAAGTAGATCACGCTGCCCAGCCGCATGGCTTCCACACCGGTTTTCATTGCATTGGAGCCGGCAACCGTTGCAGCGGCAAAGGCGCCCAGGGCAACCGGTGGGGTGATGAAACTGAGCATGCCCCAGTAAAGGATGAACAGGTGAACGGCCAGGGGATCCATGCCGCCGCCGTTTATCAGGGCCGGTGCGAGCGCAACCGCCAGGAAAATATAGGCAGCTGTAACTGTCATGCCGATGCCGAGCACAAAGCTGGTCAGTGCTCCCATCAAAAGCAGTACCAGGGTGTTGCCACCGGCAAGGTAGATAAGGTCATTGGCAATAGTGCCTGACAGCCCGGTAACCGACAGTGCACCTACCAGCAAGCCAACACCGGTGAGGATCGCGATCAGCTCTGCAAACAGCTTCCCTGACTCTGCGAAGAAGTCCTTCACGTCTTGCCACTTCCAGCGCTGGTAGGGCAGTACCTGGTTGATCACCAGCAAGAGAACCGTTGCAAAGAATGGTGCCGTGGCCTCTCGTCGCAGGAAGAACAGCATCCAGATCAGCAGGGCAAACACGAAGATGAAGTACCAGCCTTCCTTTAATGTCTGCCTGAGTGACGGCAATTCGCTGGCCGGCAGGCCCTGAAGTTTGTTGCGCGCAGCATAGGCATCAATCTGGATAAACAGGCCGAGGAAATACAGTACGGAGGGCACGACTGCCGCCAGTGCAATGGTGCCGTAGGGAATGTTCAGGAACGCGGCCATGATGAACGCGGTGGCACCCATAACCGGTGGCATCAGAACGCCGCCTGTAGAAGCGCAGGCTTCTACGCCGGCTGCGTAGGAACGGCTGAAGCCGACTCGGCGCATTGCCGGAATTGACATCACTCCGGTTGTCATCACATTGGTGATTACGCTGCCGCTCATGGATCCCATGAGGCCGCTGGAGAAAACCGCAACCTTTGCCGGTCCGCCCCGAACATGGCCCAGCAATGCGAAGGCCAGGTTGATAAAGAAACGACCGCCGCCGGTTTTCTGCAGGGCGACGCCAAACAGAAGGAAGCCGATCACGATGTTGGCAAAGGCTTGTAAGGGCACGCCCATGATGCCTTCTCGACTCATGGCCATGTAGATCGCGGTCTGGTCGGGGGCGGATGGAAATCCCTGGATGGGGCCCGGCAGCTTGTCTGCAAATATCGGGTACAGGCTGGCGACACCGACAATCATGGCAATCGGCAGGCCGCCGGCCCGACGAATGGCTTCGATGACGGTAACCCAGAACAGGAAGCTGAACACTACGGCGTATTGTGGTGCCGCGTATTCCCAGCCGTAATCCAGAATAGTTTCCGCGTTGTAGACAAAGAACCCGCAGATAACCGAGGCGGCAAGGAACAGGATGATGTCGTACCAGGGAACCTTGTTCCGGGAAGCGTGGCGTGACATTGGCCAAAGCAGAAAAACCAGCGGTAGCATAAGTGCCACCACCACATAGAAAAACTGGCTTTCCACTTTGGTAACAATATTGATCAGCTGCAAATTGAACAGGTAGTCAATCGTCAGCAGTGTCAGGACAAGGGTTGCAACCCTGGGGACCCATGGCCATCCGCCGGAAAGCCGCCGGATGCCGCTGACGTTTTCTTTCGACGGTTCAATGTTGTGTGTTTCAGACATGCAGTAAGACTCCTGAAAGAACTCCGGTGTAACAGACCCCTCGTCTTTACACCGGAATCAGGTTTCAACCAGGACAGCAGGTTTTACCGGAATACCGGATTCATGCCCGCCGCTTGAAGTGCTTCTGCCCGAGCCGTCATCCAGCCCTTTTTGAAGGCTTCCTTGTCGGCAGGCGGGTTGGCCTTGGTGTAGCTCTCCCAGGTGTCCAGGAGGATATTCTGACGCTGTACCAGCATGTCCTGGTGTTGTTGCATATCTTCCGTCCAGTGGCCGATTTCCTTGTAGTAGTCGACGACCACATCATGCAGTGGGATGACCCAGTTGAGATTCTGGTTCTCCAGCGCATAGCCTGCATTGCCCGGTGCGGAGTCCTTGTACTTGTCGTAATCCTCGGTGAAGACACGAATCAGCCCGTCCACCAGTTTTTTATCGGCATCGGCGTTGGCGATGATGATGGGGTAGGGGTAGCTGGAACCAATCCACGGCTCATCCTTGCTGATGCCGGCGCCGGAAGTAACCAGGTGCGGTTGGAAATAGGGAGCTACGGAGCGCAGTCGCTCCCAGCCCTCGGTGTCTTCAGGATCAAGCTCCAGCCAGGATATACCGCGCGGACTGGCGGAAAGCTGTTGTGGGCCGCCGGCGACAGAAACGGTAAATGCGGTATCGCTTTGATTGGCGACGATGCCGTCAAAGGCACGGCCGTATCCCGGGAAGTCTACCCGCTCCACGTCATCCCAGGTGAGGTCGCCAAAGGCCAGCATGGCTTCGGTGCCGAGGTTCAGGGCATCGTCACCACGAATGTAGGAAATGCGTTTGCCCTTGAGGTCATAGGGGGTTTCTACGCCGATATCGCCGGCTACAGCAATGCTCAGGCCAAAACTGGCAATGGATGTGGTAATTACCCGAACCGGCTGCGGCCCCCAGTTGTCCTCGGAGAACATCAGTACACCTTCGGCGGCGTAATAAGCGGCAATGCCACAGGAACAAACCGGTACGCGCCCGGTTTTAAGTGGTGTCATCCGGGAAACGTCGTTCTCGCCAGGCAGGATCCGCAGTGATACGCCGTACTCATTGCGTAGTAGATTGCCGATAGAAGCCATCTGGCTATAACCTGCTGAGCTGGTGCCATAGGCAGTCATTCCGATGGTGGCTGGCAGATCGACATTCTCTGCAGCCCACGCAGTGGTTGCGCTCCCGGCAAGAAGAGAAATTAAAATGATATTTTTTGTTGTCATCATGTATGCGCTCTTTTGAGGTTATTGTTTTGCTGTGCAGAATAGAATTCTGAATTAAGATTTAGTGTAGTCAGGCTTTTGTCTGTGTGTCAATTGATGTGATCGACGGCTAATTTCCTGCGCGTCGTTGTCAGGTCTGTAAGAGGCTGATAGGTTTCCATCAAGCTGGGTGGACCTGTCGGGCCACCGACAGGTGGGGCCAATTTTGTTCGTAAATTACTAATTTTGTAACGATAAAGTGCCCGTAAGACACGCATCCCCCTATTGCATATTACGGCCCATCATGAACACCCATTCCGGACGAACGTGAACACCGATTCTGGTTCAACGTGAATAGTCATTCCGATTGAAGGTGAACACTTTTCCGGATTTTCCGGAATCGGTGTTCACGATGCCGGAATCAGCGTTCACATTCCCGGAAACGGTGTTCACGTTCAACCGGAATCCTTCTTAACGCATTGTTTATTAGACCGTTTGCTACTCTGACTCCTTTTTCTGGGGAGCGGAGTTGTGCCAGCAAAGAGAATTCTAATGCGTAAAATCAGAGAGGTGCTTCGCCTAAGGCTGGAAGCCGGGCTCTCGATCCGGCAGATCAGTGCCAGCACCAAGACCAGTGTCGGGGCCATCCAGAAGCTGTTAGCCCGGGCCGATGCCCTGAACCTCAACTGGCCGTTGCCCGAGGATTTGGACGATGGCCGCCTTGCGGCCCTGTTCTATCCCAGTGCCGATCCCACCACATCGACTCGCTACCAGGTGCCTGACTGGGCCACCGTTCATCAGGAACTCAAGCGTAAAGGGATGACCAAGCAGCTGTTGTGGGAGGAATACACAGCTCAGTATCCCAATCGCTGTTACAGCTACTCCCAGTACTGTGACCGTTATCGGCAATGGCTGAAGCAGCAGAAGCGCTCCATGCGCCAGACCCATAAGGCCGGGGAGAAGTGCTTCGTGGATTACTGCGGCCCGACCGTGCCGATCATCAACCCGCAGACCGGTGAGGTACGCACCGCTCAGGTGTTCGTGGCGGTGCTTGGGGCCTCCAACTACACCTACGCTGAAGCCACCTGGAGCCAGAGTTTGCGAGACTGGCTATCCAGTCACGTGCGTACCTTTGAGTTCTTCGGTGGCATTCCGGAGATGGTCGTGCCGGACAACCTGCGCAGCGGTGTCAGCAAGGCCTGTCGGTACGATCCAGAGCTAAACCCCAGCTACCAGCAACTGGCCGAGCACTATCAGGTGGCCATCCTCCCGGCCAGGCCCTACAAGCCCAAGGACAAATCGAAGGCGGAGGTCGGCGTGCAAATCGTGGAGAATTGGATCTTGGCCCGGTTGCGTCACCACACCTTCTTCACTCTCGCCGAAGCCAACCAGTGCATCCGGTCACTGCTTGAAGAGCTGAACAGCCGCCCGTTCCGGCGGCTCCCGGGTAACCGGCAAACCGCGTTCGAGACACTGGATCAGCCAGCCCTGCGTCCCTTGCCGAAACAGCCCTATGAGTACGTCGAGATCCGGCGTTGCCGGGTCAATATCGATTACCACATCGAGTTCGACCAGCATCATTACTCGGTACCGCACCAGTACGTGGGCGAGCAGGTGGAAGTCCAGGCCAGCGATCATCTGGTGCAGGTCCACTTCCGGCAACGCCAGGTGGCAAGTCACCCACGGCGTCACAGGCCGGGCACCACCACCGAAGCCGGTCATATGCTTGCCCGGCATCGAAAACAGCAGCAGTGGACCCCGGGGCGTCTCAAGAACTGGGCCCGGGACATCGGGCCAGACACGCTGATCTGGGTCAGTGATCGACTGGCTGAGGGGGAACACCCGGAGCAGGCCTACCGGGTCTGTCTCGGGTTGCTCAACCTGACTCGGGAGTACCCCAGCCAACGCCTGAATGCCGGCTGCCGCATCGCCAATCGGGAAGGTCTGAACCGGCTGAAGCACATCAAGGCCATTCTCCGGAGCAACCGGGACAAGCTGCCGGAGCAGTTGTCCCTGAACGCCGAACTCCCTCAACACCACGAGAATATCCGTGGCCCGAAGAGCTTCCACTAGGAGATCACCCATGAGCACAACACAGACCCTGGCACGACTGAAAGACCTGAAGTTAGGCGGCATGGCTGCCGCCCTGGAACACCAACAAAACCAGCTGGGCACCTACGACGAACTGCCGTTCGCGGAGCGCCTGGAACTGCTGCTTGACCGAGAGTTCCAGACCCGAGAGCACCGGAAACAGGACCGCCTGGTACGCCAGGCCCGCTTGAAGCTCCGTGCCTCGATCCAGGACATCGACTACCAGCACCCCCGCAACCTGAAGAAAGCTCAGGTGGCCCAGCTGGCTCAGACCGACTGGCTGGAGCGTGGCCAGAACCTGTTGATCACCGGCCCCTGCGGCAGCGGGAAAACCTACCTGGGTTGTGCACTGGGGCACCAGGCCTGCCTGAACGGCCTCAGTGCCCGGTATTACCGGATCTCCCGGTTACTGCTGGAACTGACTCAGGCCAAAGCTGACGGCACCTACCAGAAGACGCTGAACCAGCTGGCCAAAGTGAAGCTGCTGATCCTGGATGACTGGGGACTCGAAGCCCTAAAACCGGCACACCGAAACGATCTGATGGAGATCATGGATGACCGTCACGGCACGCACTCAACCATGATCATCAGCCAACTGCCTACGGATCAGTGGTATGCCGCCATCGGCGATAACACCCTGGCTGACGCCATCCTGGACCGGCTCATGCACAACGCCCATCGCTGGGCTCTGAAGGGGGAATCGATGAGAAAACGACTTCAGGAAATTGACTGAACGTGAACACCCGGAGTAAAAACTCCGGTGGGTGATGCGTTAAGAAAAATGGTGTTCACGTTCAACCGGTATGGGTGTTCACGTTCGCCGGAATACGCACCTATCCTTGTTGGGTTGAGCAGAGGGCTTCAGAGTTCTATCCAGAGATCAGTCGTTGCGCCAGGTCTGAGCGTCATCTTTGTGCGGGTAGGTATCACTCGTCAGCACCCTTACTAGACGAGAATCGCGGGCGGTTGGCCTTGTAGTACTCAATTATGCTGCTTCGAATCCCATAATTTTTCATAAACTTGATACATTCTGAATGTCCGCTTTGCGACCCCTGGTCACATTCCGGGCTCTGAACAAAAGCGAACGTTCACCATCCTCCACTGCGAAGCGGTTTTTAATCTAGTCCTGAAGAACAATGAGCCGCTTCAATCGTTCGGCAATGCAAAACCATTAGTTAACGAAATGGCAGCCCCATTTGTTCATGAAACCTGTTTATACGCAGTATTTGAGTATGAAGCCATGGACCGCTCCCTGTAGTTTGGCTGTAGGAAGCTCAACCAAGCCTTCCGAGAACCGGAAACGTCGACAACATCCACGACGCAAAGAGTGTCATCCGACCGGTGAGCACCATTACTCCCATTACAACGAGCACCAAGCCAGCAAGCGCTCTCAGTAGTCTACTCCAGCGACTGAGCCAGCGTACTCGTTGCCGAAAGTGTTCAATAAACAGGGCAGTTCCGAGAAAAGGGAGAGCTAACCCGAACGAATACGCCGCCAGATACAGCATGCCAGCCTCAGCATTGGCATGGGTGGAGCTGAGCGCCAATATGGCCCCGAGTATGGGGCCTATACAGGGTGTCCAGCCGATGGCAAACGCGATGCCCAGGAGGAAGGCGGCAGTGGGGCGCCCGCCTTCAAGAGACTGCCCAATGCGCCAGTCCCGCTGTAACGCCGGCATGCTCCACCAACCCAACATAAACAGGCCCATTAACACGATGAGCACGCCAGCCACCAGGTTGGCCTCTTCACGATAAGCCATCAGCCATTGCCCAAGAACACTGGCGCTTGCTCCCAGGGCAACGAATACGAGACTGAACCCCATCACGAAACAAAGACTCAGCCAGAACGCCTTCAACCGATTTGAAGCCTCAGTCAGAGCGCCTCCGGTAACAACCGACAGGTAGCCGGGAACCAAGGGTAAAGTACAGGGTGAGAAAAACGACACGAGACCTCCGGCAAACGCGGCGGCAATTCGCCAGGTTGCAAGATCAGGCATTCAGCCCCCTAAGTTTTGTTAGTTCGTTAAACCGCCCAGAAATCAAATTTGATGCCTTCCTTGGACGTGCCGTTGTCGATGATGGCCCGTGCGCGCCATAGCATTTTGCCGGTACCGCATTCCGGCAGGGTAATGGTTCCCTGGTAAACACCCTGGGTATGCGGTAACAGCTGGGTGCGGACCACGCCCATGTACATTTCAAGCCCTTCGAAATCCACGATCAGGGAGTCGGCTGTCACGTTGCCGAGATACACACGGATGGGAATCTCTGTCATCGATTCGATGGCTTCATTACCTAAGCCGACTGTGATGGTTTGATCGCCCTTTCGCCCGATACACTGACCTTTGAAAGGTGCGCATCCCTCGGTGGCGTAAAAGGTAACACCGGCATCCAGATCAGGCTTCAGGTACTGTGGCAGCACGAAGATTGCTGTGACCACAATGCTGAAACCGATGAGGCCGAATAACCATGACCACTTCTTAAAAAGCTGTTTCAATGCCATTTTCCAGTTACCAAAGACTTGAGGGAGGGTTGTTCGTTATTCCTGACTTTCGTTAGGTTGATAGCGGCGCTGGTCCTCGGTCCAGAGTGTTTTCAGGTAGTTGATCACCGACTGAATTTCCTGGTCGGTGAGGGTGTCCTCAAATGCTGGCATGGTCAGGCGGTCTGTTTTGTTGAAGGGATGCCGCCATCCCTCGGCAATCATCCTGAACAGCATGGCATCACTGTGGCGCCAGGTGTGGCCTGTCTCATCGTGAGGCGGTGGCGGCATTTCGCCTTTCTCATCCGGTTTGTTCCAGTCGGCCGCACCTTCACCCTGCCATCCGTGGCAAGCGGCGCAGTATTGCTCATAAATCTGGCGGCCCTCGGTTACTCCGGCCGGCACGCTGCCACTGTCTGTTGGCGCGCCCCCCGCCATCACAAGGGCCGGGGCAACGAGCAAGACCAGCGGGAAAGACCACTTATTCATAAACAGGAACCCATTCGCCAGAGGCGTTCTGCGAAAGCAACTCTCCGTTTTCAGTGCCGACCACGAGTCTTTCCGTGGGCGAGAACGTCAGAGCGGTCACCGCTTGGGGTATCTCAAGGCCAGCCCAGGTTTCGCCACCGTCAGAACTGCGGTGAAGTTCCCCCTCGATCACGGCGTAGACGTTTTCCGGGGCCCAAGGACCGTAATCAATGGCGGAAACAGTTCCTCGCAATTCGCCGGCATCGCCCCAGAAGCAGAAACAGTCCATGGATCGGGCCACACCGCGGGTGGTGCCGGCGAACAGCCAGCCACTTTCCATGCTGCCTGGCATATCGGAGTGCAGGAAGGCCTGCACCGGCTCCCGAGGGCCATTGTCTACCTTCACCCATTCGGCACCGTCGTCCCTGGATCGGAACA
This sequence comes from Marinobacter sp. ST-43, assembly GCF_030541085.1. Taxonomy (NCBI): domain Bacteria; kingdom Pseudomonadati; phylum Pseudomonadota; class Gammaproteobacteria; order Pseudomonadales; family Marinobacteraceae; genus Marinobacter; species Marinobacter sp. ST-43. The sequence goes on along the minus strand of NZ_JASSVO010000021.1, from coordinate 22,385 downwards.
TGCCGCCGTCACCGAGATAGGCGTAGAGCGTATCCGGTTGGGTGGCGTGGGCGGCAATCGCCGTGACACCCAGGTCCGGCAGGGTGTCATTGAGGGATTGCCAACGCTTGCTGGCCTCGTCATAGCGCCAGATGCCAAGGCCAGGCCCTGCCAGGTACAGGCTTTCGTCTCCGCCCTTTGCCATGGACCGGGGCTGGGCGCCGGAATCGGACGGTGGCAGGGGGATCTCGGTAGTGTTCTGGCTATCCAGGGCAAACAGACCGCTCTGCCGAAGCACCAGCAAAGCGCCAGATGAGTCCGTCGTCAGCGCTCTCACTGCTTGGCCCTCATTCACAGACTGGGCTTGAACCAGGGTCGGCATGACAGCCACGAACGCGAACAGAAAAAGTCTGGAGACTGCTGAATTCAGGCGGGAAACCATTGCTCTCATAGGGCTGACCTCAGTAATCCTTGTGCTCACGGAAAACCTGTTGCTGGCCATTGGCGTTAAAGGCAATGACCTGGTAATCGTCCTTCCGGCCGGTTTCCATGCCAGGGGTGCCATGGGGCATTCCGGGTACAGACAAGCCGGCCGTGTTGAATTGCGGATCCTCAAGGTAGGCCAGGATGTCATTGGCCGGCACATGCCCCTCAATCACCAGATCATCAACCAGTGCGGTGTGGCAGGACGCCATATCGCGTGGCACGCCATGCTGCTGTTTAATTTCATTAAGGTTGTCGGTTTCAACGATTCGGGTGTCAAAGCCATTGGTCGCGAGGTGCTCGGCCCAGGACTGGCAGCAACCGCAATTGGGGCTCTTGTAGATGGTGATGGTTTGGCCTGCCTCTTCACTCTCGGTTAGAGAAGCCGACGGCTGGGCGGATTCGTCGGCCTGGAGGGCCAATGTGGTGGCGCCAGCGCCGATAACGATAGCGGCTATACCCGTATACAGGGCGAGTTTCTTGGTCTTCATGGGAAATCCTCGTTTGTAATCGCTTATGGGCAGTGCAGGGCTCGGGGGTGCACATGCATCCCCGGCCCAGAGCTTCAGTTCATGAGGGTGCCCAAATGGTTATTTGGCGCCGGTGTCTTTGTCTTTCATGCCACCAGGCATGCCATCGTCGCTATGAGCCTGCATCATCTTCATGCAAGCCTCGGTCATGGCTTTACGGTCTTCCGGGGACATATCTGACATCATGTTCATCATCCCCATCATGCCGCCCATACCCTCCATACCGTGCGAGGACATCATGCGGCTGTGTTCGGAATGACCAGCCATCATGCCGGCGCCTTCGCCATGGGCAAGGGCAGAGAAAAGGGCGACGCTGCCGGCCAGAACGGCGGCGGTTACGGTGAGCTTGAGATTTGAATTACGCATTTGATTCACTCCAGTTAAAGCCTCGTTACGGATGAACGGAAGTACGAGACTTTGTTGCAAGAATTAACTTCAAAGAGCTTGCCGCGATGGGCAAAAACCCGGGTTAAAACTCAGGAGTGATGTTCTGGAGGGGGTGTAATAGAGGCCAGGAACGGATTCTGGTAAAGGGCCGCTCGGCCGATCAACACCGTTTGGGAACCGGTGTCGGTAAAACCGATAGAATGCCCCGGTAGTAGGGCAAAGCTTACGTTGACGCCGCATTTGACCGGCCCAGTGGCGCTTGGACAGGCCATTTCCGGGGCGGAAACACAATCCGGTTCTGTGTCTGAGGAGTAAGCGGTGTCTTCAGTCTGGTCCATCATCATGGTGCCGCAATCCGCCATCGCTGGCTCCGCCTGGCCGCCTGCTACTTTTGACAAAGCAAACGCCGGCGCGCTGATCACAAGAAGCAGTGATAGCAATAGGGAGATGATTGGGCGGTTCTTTGCGGACATCCTGATCTTTAGCACCAAGCTTTGAGGACATGAGCTCTGACATGCAATTACTCTGTCAGTTCCGAAGATCTTAGCACTTTTCTATTCCCAAAACACACTCGCCCGGTCGGAAAGGGAGTGGACTTTCCGATGACTAGCTGAACGTCTTATTTTGGCGCGGAGGAGGACTGGCAACAGTGGCGTTTGGCTAATCGGGCGAATACGACGGAGTGTCATCTCGCAGACATTCAAAGGCTCGACGAAGGATTACGCGTGGTTGAAGGGATGGGGGACAGAATGGGGTCAGCTCACGAAACGGAAAAAATCGTACGCTAAGACCTCTGCAGTGTTCGTAACGATCGGTACTTTCCTTGTTCGACCTGTTTGTCCTGCTGCCAGATATAGTCGCCGGTCAGGTTGATGTGCTCCCAGCCCAAGGGAGAAAGATGCCGCAGAAGCGTCTCGTCGATATCCCGGCCGTCTTCGCGCAGTGCTTGAACCGCCCGCTCCATATAAACCGTATTCCAAAGGATAATAGCGCTGACGACGAGATTGAGTCCGCTTGCACGGTAGCGTTGATTCTCGTAACTGCGATCGCGGAGTTCACCGAGCCGGTTCAGGAAGACGGCACGAGCCAGCGCGTTCTTAGCCTCGCCCTTATTCAAACCAACCTGCACGCGGCGACGCAGTTCGACGTTTGCAAAAATTGCCACGACTATTGAAATCGTTTTTTGGCCATCCGGATTTGGCTTATATCTCCGGGTAATGTTCGCTTACTTTATTTCGAATTAGTAAGTGCAAGGCTGTCCTTGCCCACCCTTAAGGCCACACCTTGAATTGCTGCCCGTTTCCAGATCCACCCCACCATAGTCAGCACCTGGAAGCGCGACCTATTGGAGAGCGCGTCCGACCTCCTCGAAGGCAAGAGTATAGTCGGTAAGCAATTCGATGAACTCAGCACGGACGAACTGTACCGTGAGATTCGCCGACTGACGGTGGAACGCAATTTTTGTTGCTTAAGCTCCTGGGTGGCTCGTTCCACTTTGGCTGAGCTCCATGTATTTCACAGAGCCCTTCGGAAAATCCTTGCGAACCAAAAGCACTTCATCAACCTGTCACGTCAGTGACACGACAGTGTCATCTCTCAGCTTTACCGTTCAATTGTAACTCGCAATACGGCGAGCTTATTTATTGCAAAAGGTGATCCTGTGGCGCCAACTCAATCAACCAATGTGATGCTTCGAGTCGAGAGTATGGGCGTAACCTACCCGGGAAACGTCCTCGCGCTCAAACCCACCAACGTTCACTTTCACAAGGGCGAATTCACCGTGCTACTGGGACTTTCAGGCGCGGGTAAATCCACTCTGCTTCGTTCACTGAATCACCTGGTTAAGCCCACAACCGGGAAGGTTGTGTCTGGCGAGTTTGGTGAACTGACCAACCGTAGAATCCTGCGACAGCACCGCAGCCGCACCGCCATGGTGTTCCAGCATCACCAGCTGATCGAACGATACACCGCGTTACAGAATGTGCTGACAGGCAGACTTGCGTATCACGGTACTTGGCGAAGCCTGCTTCCCCTGCCCCGGCAGGACCTGGAGTTGGCTCTGCAATGCCTCGACCGCGTAGGTCTGGCTGACAAAGCGCTTTCCCGAGTAGATCAGTTGTCCGGCGGCCAGCAGCAGCGGGTTGGAATCGCCAGAGCATTGGTGCAGCAACCATCCATGATTCTTGCCGATGAGCCCGTTGCCAGCCTGGATCCGGCCACTTCTGAAAAGGTACTCGGCCTACTGCGCGATATTTGTCAGGAAGATGGAATCACCGCGGTTATTTCCTTGCACCAATTGGAATACGCCCAGCGTTTTGCAGACCGGATCATCGGCCTTTCGAACGCTCATATCGTTTTTGACGATGCTCCTGAAAACCTGAAATCGAAACACCTGGACGAGATTTACCACCGTTCACCCAGCGTGGTAGCTGCGGAAGGCAAACCAGCCATCCATAAACCTAAGACCACCCCGATAACGACAGACGTACTGGAGATAGCACAATGAAGACAATGATTCACTCTTTGCTGGCTCTGATAATGATGCTCGGCATCCATTGGTCAGCCCATGCCGCAGATACAGACCCTGATCTTTTGAAAGTTGCCTTGCTGCCGGATGAGAACGCGTCAGAACTGATCAAGCGAAACCAACCTTTGAAGGATTACCTGGAAACCACTCTTGGTAAGGAAGTAGAACTGATTGTTACCACCGATTACTCCTCCATGATCGAAGCCATGCGTTTTGGCCGAATTGACCTGGCTTACTTTGGTCCGTTGTCCTATGTGATGGCCAAGAGTAAGAGTGACATTGAACCCTTTGCCGCCATGGTGGTAGACGGGAAGCCGACTTATCGCTCCATCATTATTGCCAATGCGGACTCTGGCGTTGGCTCCTTCGCGGATATCAAAGGCAAGAAAATGGCCTACGGTGACCGCGCATCCACTTCCAGCCACCTGATCCCCAAGACCGTACTCCTTGAGAAGGCAGAGCTCGAAGCCGGAAAGGACTATGAGGCTCATTTCGTCGGTAGCCATGACGCTGTTGCGGTTAACGTCGCCAATGGCAATGCCGACGCCGGAGGGTTGTCCGAAGTTATCTTCGAGCATGTGATGGACCGCGGTTTGATTGATCGGAGCAAGGTCAAAGTGCTGGGCTACAGCGGTGACTTTCCTCAATACCCCTGGGCCATGCGTTCGAACCTGGCCCCTGAGCTGAAGAGCAACATTCAGAAAGCCTTTCTGCAGATCGATGACCCGGAGATTCTCGACAACCTGAAGGCTGAGGGATTCGCGGCAATTACCGACGAAGATTACGATGTCATCCGCGCTATGGGTGGCCTGCTCAATCTTGATTTCGCAAAAATGTGAGGAGTGCCCCATGAACTATACAACGACGGAACCGGCGACTCTGTCGCCGGCCCCGTCGGCCTCCGTGCTGGATGAGCACGCGAAAGGCTGGCGGAAAAAACTCGGACAGTCGCTGTTAGTGCTGCTCATCATTTTTGTCGCAAGTTGGTACGTAGGGCTGCTCAATTTCAATACACTTGCCAATGGCGTGCCAGCCATAGGCACACTCATTGGCGAATCTCTTCCACCTGACTTCACCAATGTGGCCAGCTGGGTGTCGCCGTTAATCGACACGCTTGCGATGAGCATTGCCGGTACTGCCATTGCAGTAACCTTGTCTGTGCCACTGGCATTCCTGGCTGCGCGCAACACCTCTCCACATCCGGTGGTGTTCCAAGTAACTCGAACCCTTTTAAACGGTTTGCGTTCAGTCCCGGAACTGATCATGGGCATCATCTTCGTGGCTGCTGTTGGTTTTGGGGCGTTGCCTGGCGTACTGGCGCTCGGTCTTCACTCCATTGGCATGGTTGGAAAGTTTTTTGCCGAAGCGATTGAGCATGTAGATGAGGCGCCAGTGGAAGCGGCCGATGCTGCCGGCGCTACTCGCTTGCAGGTGCTCTATCACGCCGTGCTGCCACAAGCACTTCCTCAATTCGCGGACGTGTCCATTTATCGCTGGGAATACAATTTCCGTGCCTCGACCGTAATGGGCATGGTGGGTGCCGGTGGTATTGGCTTCGAATTGATGGGCTCGCTGAGAATCATGCAGTATCAGGAAGTCAGCGCCATTCTCATTGTCATCTTGTTGATGGTCACCGTCGTGGACAGTCTCAGTGGCCGCCTTCGTAAGAAATTCAAATAAGGAACGTCGATGAAACCCAAGGTTGTGATAACCCATAAGATCCATGACAGTGTTCTGGATGAACTTGCCCAAGATTGCGAGCTGGTCACCAACCAATCCGGCGCCACGTTGCCCCAGGAGGAAGTGGCTGCGCGCGTTGCAGACGCTGATGCGATGATGGCGTTCATGCCAGACCGAGTTGGAGTGGAGTTCCTACAGGGGTGTCCGCGCTTGAAGGTGATTGGTGCAGCCCTGAAAGGCTATGACAACTTTGATGTGGATGCCTGCACGCGTCATGGGGTTTGGCTGACATTTGTACCGGATTTGCTAACCGTGCCTACTGCAGAGCTAACGGTCGGGCTGACGATCAGTCTCACCCGACAAGTCAAGGCGGCGGACCACTTCGTTCGATCCGGTGAATTTACTGGCTGGACACCACGCTTCTATGGGCAGGGGATCGAAGGCTCACGGATTGGTATTGTGGGTATGGGGGCCATCGGCCAAGCGGTGGCGCAGCGCCTGAACGGATGGGGAGCGGATTTAATCTATTCCCAGCCGGAACGTTTACCCGTGCAGCATGAGCAGGCACTGGGTTTGTCCCATACTCCCCTCAAGATGCTGCTGGCCCAGTCAGATATTGTGATCCTGGCACTGGCGCTCAATGAGCAAACCCTCCACACCATTAATCGCGAAACGCTAACAGGAATGAAACCGGGCGCATTCCTTATCAATCCCTGCCGTGGATCTGTGGTGGATGAGGGTAGTGTTCTGCAAGCGCTTCAATCCGGTCAGTTGGGGGGGTACGCCGCTGATGTGTTTGAGATGGAAGATTGGGCGAGAGAAGATCGTCCGAGGGAGATCGCCCAGGGGCTCAGGGCCCACCCCAACACGCTGTTTACTGCTCACATCGGATCGGCAGTCAGCCAGGTGCGTCTGGCTATCGAGCAACGCGCTGCTCGGAACATTCTGCAAGTGCTTCGGGGTGAGCGGCCGGGTGATGCGATCAATGATCCCAGTGGCCGCGAGAGCGGCCCATGCTGAATCTTGTCTGGCTGAAGAGTTTCGTGGCGGTGCTGGACCACAACGGGTTTCAGGCCGCAGCCCGCCAGTTGGACATCGCACAACCCACACTGTCCCAGCACCTTCAAAAACTCGAAAACCAACTTGGCGTTTTATTGGTCCACAGGGGGCGCTCTGGCTGTGAGCCAACCCGGGCTGCCTTAACCTTGTTGCCTTTTGCCCGAAGTCTGCTCCGGCTGGAGGAGCAGGCGAGATCTTCCATTATGGAGGCTCGACTTCGCGTTGGGGCGAGCTCCAATATTGGGATTTATATGCTCCAGCCCTACATCCGTCGTTACAAGGAGCTGGGCGTAGGGCCCGAGGTGGATGTGGTAATAGATTCCAATCCGACTATTGCACGGCATTTATCGGACGGTGAGCTGGACGTGGCGATTATGGAGTGGTGGCATGATCTACCCGGATTCCATGCTCAGGCGTGGCGTAACGAGCCCGTTGTTCTAATCGTTCCGCCTGGTCACCCGTTAGCCCGTCGAACCGATATCGACCGCGATACGCTGTCTAACATGGCTCTGATCGGCGGCGAACCCGGCACCGGCACTGGCCGGCTTTTGGCGACCTACTTCGGTGAGCATGGGCCATTTCCGACGGTATCTATGCAGCTGGGTAGCACCGAAGCCGTCAAGCAAGCGGTTAAGGTCGGACTTGGCGCATCGTTGGTGCTTGAAAGTTCTGTACGGGAGGAGGTCCAAAATGGAAGTCTGGTGGCTATTCCCGTGAGTGAGCCTGGCCTTAGCAAGGAGCTGATGGTGATTTATCCGAGCAGCCTGGACAAACACAGGCCAGTATACTCGTTTGTTGGGCATCTCTGTGAATAGCTATTGGGTCCACCTCACGCATATCTAGCTGGGAATGCAGATACTGAGCCTCACGCTCACTTCGACAACGCAGTATTCCGTCATCTGCATATCGGCAGAATGGGATATCCGGATGACGAACGGTCAGCCAACGATCCAATGCATAATGCAGAAACAGGTTTGCCAGAACTGGCGATAACGGGCCACCTTGTGGTGTGCCAACGTTCCGTCGTTCCTGCTTACCATCTTTCGTCTGCATCGGTGCCGTTAGCCAGCGCCTCACATACAGCAGCACCCAGGATTCAGAGCAATGGTGGTCAAGAGCCTTGAGCAATAGCTCATGATCAATATGATCAAACAAGCCACGGATGTCATACTCCAGCACCCAGTCCCTTTCCCAGCACCGCTTTCGCGTGATCACAAGCGCATCATGCGCGGATTTCCCGCACCGATACCCGTACGAGTCCACATGAAAGACAGGTTCCAGGATAGGTTCCAGCGTCATAGTAACCACAGTTTACGCTATACGATCGCTAACCGTGGGTACCCCGAGCAATCTTTCTCCTCCACTTTTCTTCGGAATTGGAACTGCTTTGACGGACGGTGGGAAATAGCTGCCGGAGGACATCCGATTCCAAATTAGATAGAGGTTCTTACTCAAGTCTCGATCAAAGTCCTGAATCGTCTGGCCATCTACACCGGCCGCACCTCGATTTGATTTAACGCGCTGATACGCCTTCCATACCTGGCGCTTGGAATTTTTTTCTCTAATTGCGGAAATACCGAAATTAGATAAAACACAGCACGCCCCTCAGTTAGTAATATGGCTGCCCGATATCCCGGAATGATTATGAAGCGGAGATTGGTGTTGGCTTCATTTATGTTTTTTGATGCGCCTTAATAGAATGATGGTACCAATTCAGCCGAAGGCGAAACTGGAAATGAATACAACGGCAAAGCAGGCCGTCAGCCTGCTTTGCGTCTGCGTGAAGATAGGAATTAGTGCCCCTGCCCTCCAGCAGCGCCATGCACGCCCTCTATATAGTGAATGTAATTGACGTAGTCAGCGACAAAGGCACGCCCCATATCAACGCTTTGATCAACCATGGCCTTTGCACGCTGAGCCTCATGATAACGCTCACGAATGCCATCCTCGATCTTGCGGGTTATATTTGCCACGAGGGGATCAATTTGCCCGTTTTCCAACGCTGCATCCGCCGCCATTAAACCCGGATCAATCTGTCCCGAAGGCTTGATGCCCGTAAAGGGTGCGCCTTCGGAGGCACGATGAACCTCAACGAGCGTCGAGAACAAATGCTGATCGGCAATGTGTTTCGCAGTTTCGCTTTGCCCGCGGACTTGTCGCACATCGGCGAATACCCTTTTGATTTCTGCCTCATCCTTTGCCGGCACCCATTTGAGCAAGGGTTTAACATTGCCTGACTCCAGCGCCGCACGGGCTTCGGTAATCACCGGACCGTCCAGAGCATCACAATGAGCTTGGGCGCTACCGGCAAATATCAGGCTTAAGATTGCTGCGGCCACTGCAGGAACAGCGGTTTTGCTTAATTTGGTTTTCATACATAACCTCCTCATATTGCGTTGAGCTTCACGAGCACCGGGTTTGGTGACGCTTGGCAACCAGAGTACGGAAGGCAGGCCAAAGAATCGTTCGCAAGTACGAAACCGAACCGATTCCATGGTTTAGAAATAAAAATAAACGATTCAGTTAGTTAGAGGTTTTAGTATCGGGTGGGAGCGTACTCGAACGTCTGATTGCCAGGTTCAGGATTGAGGCTCGGGGCGAATATCGCCCTGCAGGGCTCGTCGGCGATATTCACTGGGGGTAAATCCTGTCTCTTTCTTGAAAGCAGTATTGAATACGGACTTCGAGTTGAAACCAGATTCATACATAATCTGCAGAATATTTTTCTGATTGGCTGCATCGGCCAGTCGCGATTTCGCTTCGTCGATGCGATAGCGACTGACGAACTCAAAGAAATTGCAGCCAAAGCCCTGGTTAATGGCTCGTGAAACCTCTCTTGAAGGGGCGTCCAATTTCCGTGAAAGTTGTTCCAGAGTGAGGTTGGGGTGCAAGTGAGGCTTTTCCTGGTGCACTAACTGTTCGAGCCTGACCTTTAATGCGTGATCAAACTGCGGTGCGGGCTCTTCTTCCAGCAAGGCGGCCTGGTCTGCTGCCAATCCAGAGAAAACAACGGGTTGGCGAAGAGAATTTATCATCAGAAAATTGATGAAAATGAAGCCCGTTACAGCGCCAGCGCCGGCCACCCACTCGGTTCCGGGCGCGCTTTTGAACACATGCGCCGTAAGGCAGTACAACATGCTGACGGTCCAGGCCACTGCATAGCCGATCAGGAGCGCACGTAACCAGGCAAGTTGTTTGTTTTCAATACTCGAGAAAATCTGTCGAATACCAAGGCCGAAACGGTTGATCGCACGAATCGTCGTGCACAGGTAGCCCAGAAAGACCGCGTGAATAGCGACTGCAAGAATGGGAGAGGTAAGTACGCCCGGGTGGTCCCGTTCAAGCAGAATCTGAACTTTGGTCTCGCTCGGCTGCAAATAATATTCAACCAGGAAAATTGCACCGACAACCCAGAATAGCAACGTGTGCACGAGATGTTTCCCGCGCAACTGGAAATTCTGATACATCAGCGATTGCGCATATAGATAGAGCGTGCCTGCTTGCAAAAGTCCGATGAGTGTTCCGAGGTAGGCGAAGTTTGGGTGCTGGAGCGCAAGCCCGCTGCCATAGAGGAAGATCTCTCCCAGCCCGGCGGCGAAGAAAACAAGAGTGGCAACCAGGAGCCGGTTAGAAATCAGCCCAATGTTGGATGGAAGTAGGAGAAAAACAGCAAGAGCCAGTGATTGAATGATGCTCGTCAGCAGCACAATGTCGGTGAGTGTCAGATACATGCCAGATTCAGCTCCGCTTCAAAACCATCCTGCCGTCCTGTTGCCGGCGATCTGAGATGCAAGGTCATGCCGGCACCTTTAGCAATCGCATCGGCAATCGCGAGGCCCAGGCCAGAACCTGCTGCCTCTGTTTTGGCCCTTGCAAACCGGTTTCTTAAAAGAGCGAGCTGTTCAGGTGGCACCCTTTCACCACCATTGGAGATTCTTAGAACGCCATTATCGTTCAGGTTGATCTCCACCGGCTCGCTACGGGAGCCATGCTTAAGCGCATTCTCGATCAGGTTACGCACCAGGATGGCGAAGGCGTCGGGATCAAGAAAGGAGTTCGCTTCGCGCTCCGGCAGCGATAAAACAATTCGCCCGGGTGCATGGTCCTCAAAATCCCGGGCTATCATCGCGAGGATGGGCGCAAGGTCCTGCTGGCTTTGTGAGAGTGCACCGCCGCCTTCTGCTTTTGCCAATTCGAGCAGTTTTCCGGACAGCACAGACAGACTGCGTAACGCTTCTTCAATTTCCGCAACATCGTTCTTCAGATGATCATCGGGCACTCTGGTTTTCAGCCGCTGCACTTTGGCGAGTGCTGTTGCGAGAGGTGTCCGCAGTTCATGGGCACTGTTGGCGGTAAAGCTCCGTTCCGATTCAAGTGCACGGTGTAATCGCTCAAGCAGTCGGTTGACGGCAATAGCGATTGGTTCGAATTCACGGGGTAAGTGCTTTTCTACAACAGGGGACAGATCTCCCGCGCCGCGGGATTCAATGTCTTGCTGAAAATCGACCACCTTGCGAAGGGAAAGCCGGACAATCCACCAGACACCCACCAGGCTGACCGGAATCAAAACCATTAAAGGCATCAGTAAGGCCAAACCCGCCTCCAGGGCGGATTCACGCCGGTGCGCCAAGGGTTCGGCCACTTCAAGATAGATGGTATTACTGACTGCAGATACGCCATATAGCCGGTGGGTCAGAGTGTCTGAAAACCCTTCCGCGGGGATTGTACTAAACACGCCAGGGTCTGCATCGTGGGACTGGAGCAGAATATTTCCGTGTTCATCCCGTACCAGATAAGTCAGATATTCGTCATGGTCTTTCAGGGCTGGGGCCTTTTGATTGCCCGCTCCGTTCTCCCGGTTCAGGATGTCGGTGACCGCCAGTGGCAGTATTCGCTGGGCGGTTTCTTCCAGGGCACTGTCGAAGACCTCGTTCATTTCGTGCTGCGCCACCAGTCCCGAAGCGGTCACGCCCAGCAGCCAGAGGAGGGTGACGCCGAGCGTCAGGCCGATACCGAGTGTTTTTTGCAGACTGGTTCTAATGGCCATGTGTTTCCAGGCGATAGCCCATTCCCCTGACGGTTACGATGGCGTCCCGCCCCAGCTTTTTACGCAGACGGCTGACATAAACTTCGATGGTGTTACTTTCGATTTCGGCCCCGAAAGCGTATAGACGATCCTCCAGTTGCGATCGCGATAACAGCATTCCGGGTCGCTGGATAAAGCCCTCAAACAATGCCCACTCCCGTGCCGTAAGTTCTACCGGCAGGCCGTTGCGACTGATGCGGTGATCGCCAAGATCAATCATCAGCTCGCCCACTTGTATGATCGGGCTTGGATTGCCGCGATATCGGCGAGCCACCGCGGCCACGCGGGCCGACAACTCCGAAAGATCAAAGGGTTTGACCAGGTAGTCGTCAGCACCGGCATTCAATCCTTCAATCCGGTCAGACACCTGATCCCTGGCGGTCAGAATGATCACCGGTGTTGTTATTCCGGTAGCCCGGATCGTTCGCAAAAAGCCGAAGCCATGGCCGTCGGGCAGCATCAGGTCCAGCAGAATCAGGTCGTAGGCTGTGGTCCTGATACTCGCCTCAGCAAAGCGCAGAGTTTGCACCCAGTCCACGGCGTGGCCGTCGTCCGCAATCTGATCCCGGACCGCCTCGCCCAATCCCGCCGTATCCTCCACCAAAAGAACCCGCATTGTTCACCTCTGACCCAGCCCTGAAATCAAGATACTACAGCTCGAACCTGACAACAGCCTGAATGGTCAATAACGCTTCGATCTCTCTTCACCGACCTTCAGCTGGCTGTCAGGTTTGGGCGCTAGCCTTCGGGGGAATATTCCAGGTACCGATCGCAGGAGATGTGATGATGCGGATGATTTTTCCTTTCGTTGTGTTGGTTTTGGGCCTATGGGCCTGGAACCTCTTTGCAGGTCCTGGGGCCGGTTCTCCCTGGGCAGTCTATGACCAGAGCCTGCTGCTCAGTGGGCTGTTATCCATTGCTCTGATGTCACTAGCCATGATGTTGGCACTGCGCCCAGCCTGGTTGGAGAGACCGCTGGGCGGGTTGGATCAGATCTATCGCACCCACAAATGGGCGGGCATTCTGGCCGTGGTATTCGCCGCCGCCCATTGGCTGATTGAAATGGGTGACGATGTAATAGAGTCGGTGTTCGGAAAAGCCGGCAAGCTGCACGATCAGGATTATTCCGGGTTCATCGACACCATGCGCGATGCGGCGGAAGAGGTAGGGGAGTTCGCCATCTATCTGCTGTTCGCCATGCTGCTGATCACCTTGTTGCGCAAGTTCCCCTACAAATACTGGCGCTATTTGCATCGCGGCATGCCGGTGCTTTATCTGTTGCTCGCTTTCCACGCGGCGTGGCTTACTCCGCTGCAATGGTGGCAGCAGCCAATCGGTGTGCTGATGGCCATTTTGCTCTTTGGCGGCAGCATCGCCAGCGGGCTATCCCTGACCGGCAGAGTTGGTCGTCGTCGCCAGGTTCGCGGCATGGTCACCGCGATCAAAACACCAGACCGGGACGTCACCGAAGTTACCTGCCACATGGGGCCGGCATGGCCCGGTCACCGTGCGGGGCAATTCGCCTTTGTGACCTTCGACCGACTAGAGGGCGCGCACCCGTTCACGATTGCCAGTGCCGATAGGGAAAATGGCACGGTTACGTTCATCATTAAATCGCTCGGCGACTTCACCCGCAATCTGAGCCAAAAAATCAGCGTGGGGCAAACCGTAAATATAGAAGGCCCTTACGGCTGTTTTAACTTCGATCGCCGCAACCGCAAATCCCACCAGATCTGGATAGCCGGTGGCATCGGGATCACGCCGTTTCTGGCCTGGCTCGAAGCTCTAAGCAGCGCCACCGACGCCACCGTGCCTGAAGCCGATCTGCATTACTGCACGCGCAACGCCGGCCAGGATCCCATGGTGGATCGACTTCGGGCGCTTTGCGATGGCTTTCCCGGGATACACCTCGAGATTCATGACAGCAGCAAGGGGCAGAGGTTGTCTGCCGAGACGTTGTCTACCAACGGACGCTCGGCAGCAGGCGCAGAGGTCTGGTTCTGCGGCCCGGCAGGGCTGGGGGAAGCCATTAGAAACGGCTTGCGGGCAGCACCCTTCCGCCTGACTCGCTTCCATAAAGAAGCTTTTCAGTTCCGCTGAAATGGCCTCGTTTGTTCAGGTCGTTGTCAGGTTAGCGCCTTAGAGTGGATTTAACACAACCAGCAGGAGAGACACCATGAAGACCAAACCCATTATTCTGAGCCTGTCTTTGTTACTTCTGAGCGGTACCGCAGTGGCCGATGACGACTGCGATGATCCGGTGGCGAGTTGGCAGCCCCGTGAAAATCTGCGTGAAAAGCTGGAAGCCGAAGGCTGGACAGTTCACCGAATAAAGGTTGACGACGGTTGTTATGAAGTCCGGGGCCTCGATGCCGATGGGGTCAGGGCAGAAGCCTCTTTCGCGCCCGCTTCATTGACCATGATGAAATGGGAGCGTGAAGACAGTGACGATGAGGAGAGGGACCGCGGCAACAGGAAAAATGGACAGGACAATCCCAAAAGTCAGGCGCCACGCAACGGCATCGTCAAGGGGCGTCCCACGGTTACCGTTGAGTAACTCAGCGAATTTGCCCTGTTCCTTTAACGTTCATCAGGTTTTTGGAGACCATTTATGAAAACGTTTGTTCTCACTTGCAGCCTTTTCGCCGCCTTGGCTTTACCGGTATTCGCCCAGGCCCGTGACGTGACCTTCACTACGGAACTACAGAATTACGGCGGCGATGGAGCCTATCTGGCGCTGTATCTTACCGATGCCGCCGGAGAGTATCAGGGTACCCTTTGGGTTTCCGGGAAGAAATCTAAATACTACAAACACCTGGGAGGCTGGGCCCGGGGCAGTGGGCTTGATCCTGCAGAGTATGACGGCTTGACTGGCGCCAGTGTTACCAGTGGCCGCACGCTGAAAGTGACTCTGAACCTCGATGATTCGCTGATCGACAACGGCTATGAGGTTCGAGTCGACTCTGCTGTTGAAGATATGCGCGATATCAGAGCCGATGTGATAGCCCCCCTGACCACCGAAGGGTCCGGAAAGCCGGTTTCAGGACGTGGTTACGTGCGCGCTCTGACCTACGAGCTTCAATAATTCACCAGGAGCATCGGCTATTATGTTGCGCAAGTTCCACAGTTTACCGGGTTTGCTTGCAGGCGTGTTCCTGATCGTTCTCTCGGTCACGGGAGCTGTGTTGGCTTTGGCTCCGACGCTGGATAGAGTGTCAGCGGTCATTCCGGCTTCCGGTGAAGTCAGTATTGCCGAGCTGGCAGACCGGGTCGTTGCTCACTATCCCGGGACTGAGCAGATCGTGCGAGAGCCTTCTGGCAAGGTCATTGTCTATTACAGCCGTGACGGCCAGGCCGGTGCGGATCTGGTGAATCCGGTAACAGGTGAGGGCACGCCCTACGAACCTTCCGCATTCTTTGGCTGGATCAAGGATCTGCATCGTGCGTTTATGCTGGATGATGCCGGTAGAGCGCTGGCCGGCGTATTGGCTGTTTTGACGGTGCTTCTGTGTCTTTCGGGAATATTTTTGATAGCCCGGCGTACCGGGGGTTGGAAGAATATATTAAGACCGCTTTCCGGCTCTGGCGGGAAACGAATCCATGCCGAATTGGCCCGGTTTGCCGTGCTCGGCCTACTGTTATCCGCGCTGACCGGCAGCTATATGTCCGCACAGCGCTTTGGTTTGCTGGCTGAAGCGCCTGACACCGGGCCAAGGTTTCCGGCTGAGGTCTCGGGCGGGCAACCATCGCCTGTGGGCACCTTAAAAGCGCTAGGCAATTTCGATCTTGGCGAACTCCGGGAACTGGTGTTTCCCTATCCCGGTGATCCGCAGGACGTCTATTCGCTGTCAACCGCCGGCGGCTCCGGATTCGTGGACCAGGCTACGGGCGAGTTGCTGCAGTTCCAGCCGCGCTCTGACAGCGGCGTATTGCAGGACTGGATTGTACGTTTGCACACCGGTGAAGGCCTATGGTGGCTTGGCCTGATTCTTGGCGCTGCGGCACTGACTGTGCCAGCTCTCTCGATAACAGGTGCAACCATCTGGTGGCAGCGTCGCCGGTCTTCAGGGCAGCTTCCTGACAACGCCGATGCCGCTCAGGCGGATACAATTATTCTGGTCGGCTCCGAAGGTAATGCCACCTGGGGATTTGCCCAGGAACTCCATAGCAGCCTGAATAAGGCCGGTTTCCGCGTGCATTGCAGCGAGATGAATGCCCTGGCTAAGCAGTATCCGCAGGCTTCCAGGCTGTTCGTGCTGACTTCGACATACGGTGATGGTGATGCACCCGCATCGGCCCGGCAGTTTATGGCCAGGCTCAAAGAATTCCGGGCTGAGAAGAACCTGCGATACACGGTACTGGGTTTTGGTGACCGGCAGTTTCCGAACTTCTGTCAGTTTGCCTTGTCGGTGGATGCTGCGCTCGCCGGTAAAGGCGTCAGCCGTTTGCACGCCATTGAACTGATTGATCGGTGTTCTGCCTCGCAATTCAGTGAGTGGGGAAACCGGGTTGGTGAGGTTATCGGTACTCCGCTTTTCTTGAACTACTGTGCATTGCAGCCAGCAACGGTCAAACTGGAACTGGTAGAAAGGGCGGATTACGGGATTGCGGTTCAGGCGCCCACCAGTATCTTCCGGTTCAAACCGGCGGAGCAGGGCGGATGGCTAACGGCTTCTCCAAGAAGATTTAAAGCGCTGCCACCGTTCGAGGCGGGAGACCTTTTGGGGGTTATTCCCCCACACGGTCAACCCCCGCGGTTCTACTCGCTCGCGTCCTCGGCAAATGACGAAATTGTTGAGATATGCGTCCGTAAGCAGGCCGGCGGTCTTTGCTCCGGTTATTTGCATGACCTCAAGCCGGGTGATTGTATCGATGGCTTCATCCGCCCCAATCCAGGCTTTCGGCCAGCTACCGGTAACCGACCAGTGATTCTTGTCGGTGCAGGTGCCGGGATTGGTCCGTTAACCGGTTTCATCAGAAACAATACCAGTTGCAACCCTATGTATCTGTACTGGGGCGGTCGCGATGCCAGGTCAGATTTTCTCTACCAACCTGAGCTTGGGCGCTATCTTGAGGATCATCGACTGAGCGGGCTGAACACAGCCTTCTCAAGAACAGACGAGCGCGCCTACGTGCAGGATAAGCTCAAACAGGATGAATTAGCCGTGCGACAGATGGTTAACACCGGTGCGCAGATACTGGTCTGTGGTGGCCGGGATATGGCGGCGGCTGTGCGGCAGGTTATAGAAGACATTATCAAACCCTTGCACATCGATATTGAAACTCTGAGAGGCCAGGGACGTTATCTTGAAGATGTATATTGACAGATAAAGTGACAAGGTCGAACTGAGCCTATAATCCCAAAGCACCAAATCGCGTCCTGAACAGGAAGCTGAAAGATGCCATCCACAGAAAATGAAAGACTGCTCAGCGAGCACCAGCCTAATGCCGTTCGTGCACGGCTTGCTGGTCCCGTTAAGGCCTCGACGCTACCAGATGCTGTGCTTGGCGGCATCGATGGCTGCGTTACAACGTTTGCGGTTGTATCGGGTGCGTTCGGCGCAGGTTTCTCGCCACAGGTTGCGTTGGTACTCGGCTTTGCAAACCTGATTGCAGACGGCTTCAGCATGGCGGTAAGTAATTACGAAGCGGGCCAGGCGCAGTTGAATCAGATCAAATTTGCTGAACGCACAGAACGTGAACATATCCGTGCTGTGCCAGAAGGTGAACGTGAGGAAATTCGCCAGCTGTTTCAGGCGAAGGGATTCGACGGCGAATTGCTGGAGCAAGTAGTGGAGGCTATCAGTCGTAATCCCGATGTGTGGGTAGCAACCATGTTGCGAGAAGAGTACGGACTCTCGGGTGCCGGACTCAGCCCACGCCGAGCCGCGTTGACTACCTTCGCCGCATTTTTGTCGGTTGGTGCTTTACCTTTACTGCCTTATGCCATCCCGGGTATGGAGAGTCAGATTCAGTTCCTGACGAGTCTTGGTTTGGCAGGCGTCGTCTTCTTGGGTATCGGAATGCTTAAAAGTATCGTCTATGGCTTACCAGCAATGCGATCAGGACTCCGGACTTTGATCATGGGTACGGCCGCAGCGGGGCTGGCGTTTGCTACTGGGCATTTTGCGCAGGGGTTATTGGGGGGTTAGTTCTTCAGCGGTGAATAGACAATTTAACATAATATTCCCCTAAGAGCTGATATTCATTCGCGTACCCGCTATTGGAATTAACGGCGGATTTCTCGCTCTGTTCGCCCAATGAGTGTAGTTGCAGAATTGAATTTTTAAAGCACAACTCATGCTGAAATGAAAATTATTTAGCAAGGGCCAGTCGTCGACTAATTACTGCGCAACTTTATGAATTGTGGAAAAAATGGTGTCGATATCATTGATGCCAAAGGCTTAGCGTACAATTTTTTCCGTTTCGTGAACTGACCCCAGAATGTTCGCTTTGCGACCAGCACCTAAACAAAAGCGAACATTCGCCGCACTCCCAATTCCAGGCTTTACGCCCCTTAAACGGGTAAGCAACGCCCCATCAAGAACTTGGCAAACGATCAAAAGGGCTGACGGTTCCAGCACGTCGATCGCCAATGACATGCGTGTAGATTTCTGTCGTTCGAATGTCGCTATGCCCAAGAATTTCCTGAACCGTCCTGATATCGCTCCCCGATCTCAATAACTCTGTCGCAAAGGCATGCCGAAAGGTATGAGCCGTCACACGCTTGGTGATTTCCGTGGCCAGAACGGCCTGCCTCAATCGCCGCGAGTACGATGAATGATGAAGATGGTGGCGGCACACATAACCAGCGATGGGATGAACGCATCTTGTTACGGATGGGAACAGGTACTGCCAACCAAAGTCCTTCATGGCCGGTCCATACTTCTTGTGAAGTGAGGCCGGCACTGACGTAAGCCCGAATCCATCGGCCAGATCGGACTCATGTACAGCCCTGACATGGGCGAATTGTCGCTCCATGTTTTCTCTTAGATTGCCTGGAATCAGTGTGTATCGATCTTTTCGTCCCTTACCGTTGAATACGAGCAAACTGCGGCTTTTTAGGTCGATGTCTTTCACGCGAAGCGAAAGAGCTTCGTTGATTCTCAAACCGCATCCATAAAGAAGCGCAGTGATGAGCCAATACTCTGCATCCATGTTTTGAAGAATAGAAGCAACTTCATCGGGACTCAGAACGGTTGGCATGCGTCGAGGCGTTTTCGTCATCTTGTACTGTAGGTTTTCAATCTCCCGCTTCAGCACATGCTTGTAGACAAAAATAATCGCGCATAGCGCCTGATTTTGAGTGCCCGGACTGACTCCCCGATTGACGGCGAGGTGATTCAGGAAACGCTCAATTTCGTGATTACCCATGACTTTTGGGTGCTTCTTGTCATTGAAAATGATGAACTGACGAACCCAGTAAAGATAGGACTTCTCGGTTCGGTAGCTGTACTGCTTTGTCCTAATTTCTGTGCGGACCGATTGTAGAAACGGTGATTTCGACACGCTCGCCCTCCGTGGCTGAATGCTGTATGTACGTACAGTTATAATAAAAAACACCCAAAAACGCCAAAATTCTTGCGGCTTAATTTGCACGGCCCTGCTCGCTTTTCACAATGCATCTCTGTAGGTATCTGTTTCAGCATGGGAAAAATTCGACCCACTGGATTTAACGTGCAAAAACGTGCATAAATATCCCGCGTGCACACTTTTCACAGAACCAAAAGCTCAAAAGCCCCCTGAGATGGAGGGGTAATGATCTGAAAAATCGAGGTTATTCAGGTTGTGAAGCAGTATTGGACTGGGTGATGGTGTTGCGGTTTAATAAGAAAGCAAACTAATAAGCTGTTAACACTACAACCAAGGAGCATAGATGCTTTCATATACTTATGTTGATAATTCAAACGTCTTTATAGAGGCGCAGAGAGTCTCGGCCGTTGAAGTGGGAATGGCAGCAGATCTAAATGATGCGATAGATCGAAGAGTCTTCAATTTCCAATATAAATTGGACTATGGGAAGCTTTACGAGTACTTGTGTGGCGAGGATGAGCGGCAGGTTGGCTGTGCAAAGCTCTGGGGATCGCCCCCGCCGTCAGATAGTTTCTGGGCCATGGTTGAACGAAAGGGCTTTGAAGTTGTGACCTATGATCGCAACGCCGCCGGGAAAGAAAAGAAGGTAGACGTGGCCATTGCACACTCAATGACCAAGGACGCATACACAAAAGTTGATAAAAACGACTCAGAAATAGTCTTGGTTGCAGGCGATAAAGACTACGTACCCGTTATTGAGGACTTGAAGGCTGAAGGTTATAGAGTCGTCGTAGTGTTCTGGGACCACGCCGCATATGAATTGAAGCAAGCTGCAACAAAATTCATCTCATTGAACCAATGGCTGGATTATCTGCAGAAATAAGTGTTAACAAGGCAAAGCACTGCGACGTCTTTTCCGTTGCGGCTTTGCCTTCACTACAAAGCCGCGCGTGTTTGCGGCGTTAGCTGGTAGTGCTTTGGTCTTTTTTTGTGGCTGGGTGCCATTGGCCTTGGCCGGAAATTGGCAGTAAAACCGGATGGTTTATAGCTCTGCCAAGGCCCGAAAATCTGGCGTCTTGCTGGCAGCTCAATCGGCCACCGGTAGTGGTTTAGGAATTGGAGTTAACCGCGCGGGGCTGTCCGCCGAGAGCTGGTTCCTTGCTTACCTGCTACTCTGATGTTCAGGTTCATTCACCGCATTATTGGCGGTGGTTTCAGCAAAAATGCACCGGCGAATTTTGGTGCAAGGGCAGCGGTGTAGGCTGCGATGTTGGTTGCCAGGGATCGGGCTTCAGTGATGCCCCCAGCTAACAAGTCGCAGCAGTACGCGGCCGATGGCCGCCGGACGCCCTTTCCATGGCTCCTTCGTCGCCATTCCAAGGTCGCCGCTGTGCTCAGCGTTATGCAAGGGAGATATCCAGAGTTGAGTGAAGAAGAACTGATAACAATGTATCGCCCTTGCGGTCAAAAAGAACTGGATCTCGTGGCGGAGAGTGGGTTCAAGAGGTGGCCTCCAAGACTTCCTGAACAGCCCATCTTCTATCCGGTGACAAACGAGGCCTATGCCATCGAGGTCAACAAATGGAATGTCTCTCAGTTCGGCAAAGGGTACGTCACCAGATTTAGGGTAAGACGTGGGTTCGTCGAGAAATACCGTATTGAGCAAGTTGGTGGCAGGCACCACACAGAGTGGTGGATTCCCGCAGAGGACCTAGAAAACTTCAACGACAATATCGTCGGAGAAATTGAGGTCATCTACGAGGAGTCGGCTGCATAACCAATCGTTCCAGTTCGTTCCGGCCCTACGGGCCTCCACCGGACCGCCTTTCCGTTGCACTCCAAGGCGGCCGCTGAACTTGGCGTTATACAGACTAAGGAGAGTCAGGTTTGGAGTTAACCAGCGTAGTCCCATGGGGCCGGTCTTTTGAAGAATACCAGGCGATGTTCGGATTATCCGAGGGTGACCTGAGCAAGCATATCCTTGGTTGTGGTGATGGCCCGGCGAGCTTCAATGTAGAGGCAACAGACCGTGGGTGCCAGGTTACGTCTTGTGATCCGCTATACCAGTTCAAGGCTGATGAAATACGCCACCGAATTGATGACGTGTACCCGGAAATAATGGCTAAAATGCGGCAGGGCGCAGACAACTATATCTGGGAATCACTAAGTAACGTCGAGCAGCTTGGCGAAGTTCGGATGAAGGCCATGTCGAGGTTCCTGTCCGACTTTGATGCGGGTTGTCGGCAAGGGCGGTATGTATCAGCATCGTTGCCTTCGCTGCCGTTTCCTGACTCTGAATTCGATTTGGCACTCTGCTCCCATTATCTTTTTCTCTACAGTGACCATGTAAATGGGGCGGCTCACTTGGAATCACTGCGAGAGCTATGCAGAGTTGCGTCTGAGGTTCGCGTCTTTCCTGTTGTATCGCTGGATGGAGAGGTATCGAAGCATTTGGATCAGGTCATGACGGCATTATCCGCAAATGGTATCGATGTGTCGTTGCAGCCTGTTAGCTACCGGTTTCAAAAAGGTGCTACCAAAATGTTGGTGGCAAAGTCTGTATAACCATGCCAGGCACGGCGACGTCTACTACATTGCGGCTTCGCCTCCATTTCGTAGCCGCGCATGCTGGCTAGCGTTAGCCATGGAGGACGAGCATGCAGCACCTACGACCAGGAGAACTCATTGCGCTCGAGAATCAGGGTGCCTACTACATTTTCGTTATTCTTTCCAAGTCGGCTTTCTTTGGCTGCCAGTGGTCCTTTGCCCTTCACCAGTTTTATCCCAGACTACCAGCCTTCGAAGAAATTCAGCTTTCTCAATCGGAGGGCTTTGTAGCACTTATTGATTTTATTGAAGAACGAAGGGCTGACTCGGTCCATAGAATAGGAAAAGGTATCGATGTCGCTCCTTATTTGGAGTTTGAGCACACAAAGGCCTTTATCCGTGATCAAAATGGTGGCGGTGAATGGTTTATATACGCTCGAAATTTTCAAATACTTCCTGAATCCGTGACTTCAACGAGCTGAACTCACGCCCAAAGCCTGCAATAACAAGGCTTGGAGCGATATAATAGCATCTGACATCCATTCACCCAGTCAGTGCTTTCGGCTCATGCGTA